>NZ_VFUI01000018.1:0-94690 GCF_006440535.1 Mesorhizobium sp. B2-5-13
GGCGGGTTGGGGGCGTGTAGCGCGAGTGCTATGAACAAGCCAAACTTCGGAGGCAACTATGAATCTGCAGGGACCGGCACGATTCAATGTGACGTACACCCCGGGCAAGGCATCGATTATATGTGAGCGAGGCACGCCGCGGTTTTCCGGCAATAGCTCTGGCAACAAACCAAAACTCTACGTGTTCTCTCGCGACAACGTTCCGATTTACGTCGGCGCCACTGTCAGGTCGATGGGTGACAGGCTTCGCAACGGTTGGAAGGCAACCGGAGAAAGCGGGTTCTATGGCTATCGCTTTCGGCACGAAGGTTCAAAGGTCGACCTCGACGTGTGGGCCGACATAGATCCGGTTAGGCAACGTGATCCCGAGATGCGGAGCGGAAGCGACATAGAAACGATAGAAGCTGAAGTCGTTTATCTCTTCCGCCACCGAACCGGCCAATGGCCAGTATATCAAACCGAAATTCATTTTTATCAGTCAAACGCCGACCACCACCGTGAAGCAGAAAAAGTTATCGCGCATTACGAGGTATTCAAATGATGCGACATCTGCTTCGGTTCCTGTCGGTGGCGCTGCTGCCCACCTTCTCTCGCGCCCAGACCGTTGACGAATCGCAAAATGTCTGCGGGCTAGCCGGTCAGCAGTTTTCGCCGGGCCCAATCGTAGTGGCCGGCAGCGGCCAAATGGTGTGCAGCACTGATTTCTCGTGTGGGTCGACACCAAACTGTCGCCAGCTGGATGCCTTCGCGATAGTCAACTACGGCGTGACGGACGCGCTGGATCGACCAATAGGTACGACTCGCCGCCAATTGACAGTTAGCGCAGCGCGGCGGGTCACGATCTCCCGCGTTTTTACACCGCCCGCTGTTCACAACCCCACTCCTGAGTTCGCTGGCTTTTGCTTGTCATCGAACGCCTGCTTTCCCCTCGCGGCCCATAGGTCCCGCGCAGGCTCGCCTTCAAGGCTCTGCAGCTTGGCGGCTATCCAGAGCAGCGCGCCGTAGATGATGGCGCGATCGTCATTGGTCAGCTCTACGATGCCGGCCTTGACGACGAGACCGCCGAGTTCAATCAGATGTCGGGTTCGCTTGCGGCGCTCGATCTGCCACGTGCGCATGTCACGTCGAGCCAGTGCCGCTTGCCGGCGATTGCAGGCTGCCCGGTTGCGCCGGAGCGCTGCTGGGGTTGCGCTGAGATGCCGGAGCAATTCGCCGGGACCGGCTAGCGAAAAACATCACCCCACGCTTGGCCCATGCCTCACGCTTTGCGACGTCGTTCGTCTCAGCGATTGCAACCAGCGCGCCGGCCAGTTCGTCGCTGCTGAGTTGATCGGCGCCGGTGGCGATCACCAGCTCGCCAAGCTGCTGCACCTTTCGCGTTTTGAGCTCTCGCGCCTTGCCTTCCAGCGCCTTCAGTTCCGCGTCGAAGTCTCGTGGTTTACGCATAGCTGTCTCCATCAAATGTCGATAAGGCAATGATAGGGAAGCAGGTGCCGGAAGGCTTCAGAGTAGCCGAGACAGCCCGGGACGGGCTGGTCCATCCCGAGAATTTTTCGAGGGAGGGCGCGCTTATACGTCGTGCCGACGTGCGCTTTGACGTGCAAATGATCTGGTCGCGATGGCGATCTATCATCTTCACGTCAAGGTCATTGGCCGCAAAGCGGGCTCAAGTGCGGTAGCCTCCGCCGCCTACCGCTCGGCCTCGCGGTTACGTGACGAACGCATCGAACGTAGCCACGACTTCTCGGCCAAGCGCGGTGTCGTTCATTCCGAAGTGATGCTGCCGGAGCATGCACCGGAGGCCTGGAGCGACCGCGAACGGCTGTGGAACGATGTCGAGGCGTTCGAGGTGCGCAAGGATGCGCAACTGGCCCGCGAGGTGGAGTTTGCCCTCCCGCGCGAACTGAGCCAGGCGCAAGGCATCGAGTTGGCGCGCGACTTCGTGCAAGCCGAGTTTGTCAGCCGAGGCATGGTCGCCGATCTCAATGTGCATTGGGACAGGGCAGAAGACGGCAGTTCCAAACCGCATGCCCATGTCATGCTCACCATGCGGTCCGTAGACGAGAACGGTTTCGGGTCAAAGGTTCGAGACTGGAATGCTACCCAGCTGGTCGAGCGCTGGCGCGAGCGATGGGCGGAGCTTGCCAATGAGCGCCTTGCCGAACTCGACATAGATGCCCGCATCGATCATCGCAGCCTGGAAGCTCAGGGCATTGCCCTGGAACCACAAACCCAGATTGGCGCACCGGTCCAACGCATTGAGGGCAGCGGCCTTGACGCTGGCGACACTGAAGCAGATCGCGCCGAACTGCACCGCGAGATCGCGCGCAATAATGGTGCGCGCATCATAGCCGACCCATCCGTGGCGCTGGATGCCATCACCCATCAGCAATCGACCTTCACCCGAAAGGACATTGCGAAGTTTGCGCATCGCCACAGCGATGGCGTGGAGCAGTTCAACACGGTCGTGGCAGCCATCAGCAACGCACCCGATCTGGTCGAGCTCGGCAAAGACGGACGCGCCGAAGATCGCTTCACCACCCGGCAGATGATCGAGGCCGAACAGCGCCTTCACCGCGCGGCGGAGCGTCTCGATTTGGACGAGCGACACGCGGTAAGGAACGCACAGCGTGAGACAGCGCTGGCGCGGGCTGCGCAACGCGGGCTTATCCTTTCGGGCGAGCAGTCCGATGCGCTTGCGCACATCACCGATAGTGGCGGTCTTGGTATCGTTGTCGGTTTCGCCGGCACGGGCAAGAGCGCCATGCTGGGCGTTGCGTGCCAGGCATGGGCAGCGGCTGGCTACGAGGTCCGAGGCGCGGCCCTTTCCGGTATTGCGGCCGAGAACCTCGAAAGCGGGTCGGGGATTTCGTCTCGCACCATCGCCAGTATGGAACATGGCTGGGGACAGGGCCGCGATCTGCTCACCGCGCGCGATGTCCTGGTGATCGATGAGGCCGGCATGGTCGGCACGCGCCAGTTGGAGCGCGTGCTATCCCATGCCGCGGACGTTGGCGCAAAAGTCGTGTTGGTTGGTGACCCGCAGCAGTTGCAGGCAATCGAAGCGGGCGCTGCATTCCGCTCCATTCACGAGCGACACGGCGGCGTCGAAATCGGTCAGGTGCGCCGGCAGCGTGAGGACTGGCAGCGCGATGCCACGCGCGATCTGGCAACCGGCAGGATTGGCGCCGCGATCAGCGCATATGAAGCCAAAGGAATGGTGCATGAGGCTGCGACGCGCGACGAGGCGCGCTGCAATCTGGTCGAGCACTGGGATCGCGACAGGCAGGCGCAGCCAGAGGCAAGCCGGATCATCCTCACCCACACCAATGACGAAGTACGCGCGCTCAACCAGGCAGCGCGTGAGCGCATGCGCGCTGCCGGCGATCTCGACGACGAGGTTCAGGTGAATGTCGAACGAGGTGCGAGGAACTTCGCCAGCGGCGACCGGGTCATGTTCCTGCGCAACGAGCGCGGACTTGGCGTCAAGAACGGCACGCTTGGCATCGTGGAGGAGGTCAGCACACAGAGCATGACCGTGCGCACCGATGACAGGTCGGTTCGCTTCGACCTGAAAGACTACGCGCACATCGACCACGGCTATGCCGCGACCACCCATAAGGCTCAGGGCATGACGGTCGACCGCGTCCATGTGCTGGCGACGCCGGGCATGGATGCCCATGGCAGTTATGTTGCCCTGTCGCGGCATCGCGAAGGGATGGAACTGCATTACGGCAACGATGACTTCGCAACCCGCGAACGGCTCGTCTGGACGCTGTCACGCGACCGCGCCAAGGACATGGCGTCGGACTACGACCAGATCGACCCGGCGCAACACTATGCAGAGCGGCGCGGCATCACCTTCCGCGAACGTGTGGTCGAGATCGTGCGCCGGATCGTTCCGGACAAGCTGCGCGAGAGGATCGGCGGACTGATGGACGGATTGCGCTCGCCCGGCGACGCCGAACCGGGCCAGGACCGTGGGCGTAGGCCGGGAAGGGACAATGTTGGGGTGCGGATCGGAGATGCCGGCCCCACTCCTGGAAGAGAAGCTCTCGATGAAAGGCCGCAGCGCGATGCGCCGGCGGACGCGGAAGCGGCGTTGCGCCGCGCTCGTACGAAGGCGCTTGTGCGTCACGCGCGTGCTCTGGACGCCATCCTGCGAACTGGAAATGCGGACGGGCAGGGCAGTCCCGACCAGATCCGTGAATTGAGGGATGCGCGTATCGCTTTCGAGAAGGTGCGGCCCTTTGGCTGGCGCGATGCCGAAGCGGCTTATGTGAAAAATCCCGGGCTGGTTCGTGACGCGGGTGCCGGCCGCGTCAACCGCATCGTGCTTGCTCTTCAGCTTGAAACGGAAATCCGCACCGGCCTCGACACCGATCCGAGCCGCCGCGCCGACCGTTTCGTGGAACGTTGGCAAAAGCTCGACCGGACGGGCCAGGCGCAATACCGGGTCGGCGACATGTCCGGTTACAAGTCAACCCGCTCGGCCATGTCCGACATGGCCAAAAGCCTCGAACGCGATCCGCAACTGGAATCCCTCCTGGCCAACCGCAAGCGCGAACTTGGCATTCACACCGATTCCGGCCGCCGCCTCGGTGCGGAACTTGCATTCAGCCATGGCATCGGCAGAGGACGCGGCATCGGGATTTAAACCCTCCGATTTGCCGCCGTTTCCACGACGCAGGCGGGTGAAGCGACAGACCTGATTGCGTCCAGCATCGGTTCGTCCTGTCTGTCCCAGCAGATATCAGAAACAACCACTGAGAAGCAGGCGCGCTATGTCCGAGCCGGATCGCATCATTCGCCTAAAAACCGTCCTTGCCCGGACTGGCCTGTCCCGGTCGACCATCTATCGCAAGATCGCCGCAGGCACGTTCCCCGCGCAGATCAGGATCAGTGTCAACGGAGCGGGGTGGCGGGAATCCGATGTCAATCGGTGGATTGCCGACCCTGTTTCGTGGCGCGCCAGAGCGGACGGAACAATAGCGAGCTAGGGGCAATCGATCGGCAGGCACACCCCTTACCATCGGCAAAGGTTCACCTTTGTCAAATCCAATGACCGATCAGCGGCCGATAGCGGACTAGTGGCTTCTGGTGTGAGTTCTAACTGAGCAGACATTCAATCAGTGCAAGTAGCATTGTGACGAAGAAATTATGCGGGGAGCGACATTTCCTATGTTCGCGGCGGCTTGAGGCGGCAGACGTTGGCGCTCGCACCGCAGCCCAATCACTCGGTGGCTTCTATCACGGGGCGCTGCGCTTTAGCCGCCGCACGCACTGGGCCCGGTTAGCTCCATGCCGCCTCCTCCATAGTCGAGCCTACAGGGCGGAACAACTGGACGCCGTCAGCGTGTTACGCGCTCACAAGTCGCATAATGGTATCGATATTGAACTCTAAGCGCTGATCGAGGGCGCCCTTGTCCATCAGGTCACGCTCGAAAATAATTGCGCCCGTGAAGCGGTTCGTTAGATAATAGTATCCGATCGCAGCGATCGTAATATTCAGCTGAACGGGATCGATCCCCGCACGAAAATCGCCGCTGCTCACTCCCCTCTCAAGTATGCTTGAGACCATTGCAACGAATCTACGGCTCGCCGTCTTGATTAACTCAGACTTCTTCACGTGCTTGGCCCGGTGAAGATTCTCACTGTTGACCAACGTGATAAATTCGGGATTTTTCAAGTAATATTGCCATGTGAATCGAACAAGGCGCTCAAGAGCGTCCCTGGGCTCCAAATCGTCGAGATGGAGCTTCTGTTCGGCCGTGCGAATGTCGAGGTAGGCATTTTCAATGACGGTCTGGAAGAGGTTATCCTTGCTACCGAAATAGTGATAAATCATACGCTTGTTGGCCTTGGCCTTCGCAGCGATGACATCAACGCGCGCACCGCCAAGACCATTCTTGGCGAAATCACTCTTTGCCGCCTCCAGGATGCGAAGCTTGGTCCCTTCGGCATCCCGCGGTCGCCTCTTCTTAGCGCCATTTTTTGATTTCTCGGACGTGGCGTCCACTTCGGCCGCTCCTTTGGTTACCGATTCCGCGTTCAGATGACGGTGCTGATGTCGCTGAAAGTCAGTTCAATTGGCTGAGAAGTCAACTGGCCACGGATCGCGTGGCCGCTTGACTCGTGCACCCCAAAGAAGTAACTAGATGGTGCATTAAGCGACCGGGAGAGCCAACTGAACGGCGACGCTTCTCGACGTTGCTCAATAAATGCCCGCGCCTGCGGGTCGTTGCCAAATGGGAGGTAGCATGTCGACTTTCATCAAGGACTTCATCGAGCGCGAGACCATCAACCGGCGCAATTTCCTACTCGCCACGGCTGCCGGCATGGGAGCCATGGCCGTGCCATTCGGCTTGGGCGGCGCTGCTCAAGCGGCTCTCACTGATCCGGCGATTGCCTGGTCCTACCGAGACCGGGCCTCGGCTTACTGGAACTCGATCGTGTCGGGTGGAGAGGCTTTCGTGGAGTCCCTCGGCAAGCCGAAGGATTCCCTCGTCTCGCTGATCAACGAGGGGTCCTCCGAAAAGTCGCTGGCCGACATCAAGGCGTTTCTTGCGAAAACCAACGGCAAATGCGCAATCGCCTGCGACGCTAACGACAGTCCGAACGCACGTCCCGTGGTCGAGGCTGTGCGGGATGCCGGCGCCTACATTTCCACCATCTGGAACAAGACCGACGACCTGCATCCTTGGGACGTCGGCGATAATTACGTCTCGCATATGACTTGGTCAGACGAGAAGCCGGCCGAGCAGACGGCGCGTATCCTGTTCGAGGCCATGGGGGGCAAGGGCGGCGTCGTGCATCTGGGCGGCATTGCTGCCAACAATCCGGCCATCGAACGCCTCAATGGCTTGAAGAACGCGTTGAAAGATTTTCCCAACATCGAGCTTCTCGATGCCCAGCCCGCCGATTGGGACACGACCAAGGGTACGGAGCTGATGGCGTCTTTCCTGACCCGTTTCGGCGACAAGATCACCGGCGTTCACTGCGCAAATGACAATATCGCCTATGGCGTGATCGAGGCCCTGCGCGCCGAAGGCATCGAGGGTATGCCGATAGTGGCCTATGACGGAAATCCGGAGGCGGTGAAGCTCGTCATGGACGGCAAGCTCCTGGCGACCGTCTTCACCAATCCGCACTGGGGAGGCGGTATCACGGCGGCGCTCGCCTACTACGCAGCGACCGGCGCCTTCAAACCCTCCGAGGAGCCGAAGGAGCACCGCGAATTCTACGGTCCGACAATCCTTATCTCCAAAAAGGATGCCGCGGACTTCAAGGCCAAATATCTCGATACCGTTCCGTCCTACAACTGGAAGGACTTCTGGGGTCCGAGCAACGGGCAGATCAAGTACAAGTAAGCGGAAGCTCGATCGAGCGGCCCTGAAACGGGCCGCTCCCCTCTACACGGCACGCTTGGACGGGAGGCCGAAGTTGCCACGCATCCTCACGCGCGAGAACGCGATCCGCTGGGCGCCCTTCTTGGTGCTTCTCGCGCTCGTGATTCTGTTCACGGCGATCAACCCGTCATTCCTGTCGCAGCGCAACTTCGCGCGCATCGCGATTGCAGCCGCGCCCGCCCTTATGGTGGCGATCGGCGTAACCTTCATCATCATCATGGGGTCCATCGACCTCTCGATGGAGGGCGTCGTTTCCCTGACGGCGGTCCTGTTCTGCTTCCTGATGCTGGCGCTCGGCGGAACGCTGGCCTCGGGCGGATGGATCGCAATACCGGTCATTCTGGCCGTCGGCGCCACGATCGGCCTGGTGAACGGCCTCATTCATGTCAGGCTGAAGATACCATCCTTCATGGCGAGCCTCGCGCTCGGTTTCGTTGGCACGGGCGCCGCGATCCTGCTGACTGGCGGCAACATCGTCAAATTCGATGATCCGACGTTTCGCGCCCTGCTGACCTGGCGCATTCTAGGGTTTCCGCTCATGGTCTATGTTGCGGGCCTGTGCCTTGCCCTTGCCTGGTTCATCCAGGCACATACCCGCCTTGGGCGCTATTTCTACGCTGTCGGCGGCGGCGAGGACCTTGCCCATGCCTCGGGGGTCCGGGTGCAGCAAGTGCGGATGGCGGGGTTTTCGCTTGCCGGCTTCTTCTACGCCATAGCCGCGATCCTGCAGGTGGCAAAGCTCGGCCAAGCCGAGTCGGTCACCGGATCCAACTTCATGTTCGTGTCTATCACCTCGGTCGTGGTTGGCGGCGTGGCGCTGTGGGGCGGCGTCGGCGGCGTATGGAACACGCTCGTCGGCGTCCTCATTGTCGCCGTGATCAACAACGGCATGGTCGTCATCGGCCTGCCTGACTTCCTGCAGGCCGCCGTTCTCGGACTGCTCGTCATCATCGCGGTCATCCTGTCGACAGACCGGCGCTCGGTCGCGTTCGTCAAGTGAGGGCGCCATGTATGAATTGAGAGCCGTTGAAAAGAAGTTTCCGGGCGTCAGGGCGCTGAAATCCGTCGACTTCTCCATCAGCCGCGGCGAGATCGTCGGGCTGGTGGGCGAGAATGGTGCCGGCAAATCCACGCTCATGAAGGTGATTTACGGCGCCTACCAGCCCGATGGCGGGGAAATCCTCATCGATGGCAAGCCTGTGCGGTTCAGCGGCCCTCGCGACGCGATGGAAAGGGGCATCGGCATGGTGTTCCAGGAGCAATCGCTGATCACCAACCTGTCGGTGATGGAGAACATCTTCCTGGGCTATGAGGACCAGTTTTCGCGCTTGGGCGTAGTCAACTGGAAGGCCATGGCCAAAGCCGCCAGGAAGCAACTCGCCAAGGTCAAGCTGGATATAGACCCGCGCACGATCACCTCAAGTCTTTCCTTCGCGCAGCGCCAGCTTGTGGAACTGGCCAAGGTGCTGACCCTGGAGGAGCGGGTGCAAGGCCATCTGGTCGTTCTGCTCGACGAGCCGACCTCGGTGCTGGCGGAGGAAGAGGTAAAGCTATTGTTCAAGCTCGTGCGGGAGCTGACGACGCGCGCTTCATTCATCTTCGTGTCGCATCGCATGGACGAGGTGATGGAGCTCTCCGACCGCATCTACGTGATGAAGGATGGCCAGGTGGTCGATGTCGTCTCGCGCGGCGCGGTGACACCGGAGACGATCCAGCACAAGATGGTCGGCCGCCACGTCGACAACGAATATTACCGTGAGCAGCGGCAAAAGCCCTATGACGCAACGAAGCCTCTGGTCGAGCTGTCGGATGTCAGCCTGCCCGGACGGGTCCGCGACATCTCGCTGACGCTGCACGCCGGCGAGGTGCTATGCCTGGTGGGTACCGAGGGTTCCGGCCGCGAAGCGATCCTTCGAACCATCTACGGCATGCGCGCGCCCATCAAGGGCACTTTGAAGGTCAAAGGCGAGATCATCCCCAGGCTTACGGCTCGCGGCGCGGTGGAACGGGGGGTCGGCTATGTACCGCGCGAGCGCAAGGTCGAAGGGATCGTGGCCGGCATGAATGTCTACGAGAATATGACGCTCTCGCAAATGCCGCGCTACGCTCGGATGGGCTGGCTCGACGTGGCCGACGAGCGTGCCCTTGCCAGGACATGGATCAGCAAGCTCTCCATCAAGGCGAGTTCAGAATACGCCGATTGCGGCAATCTCTCCGGAGGCAACCAGCAGAAGGTCGTGCTCGCCAAATGGCGGTCGGGCGGATCCGATATCATGCTTCTCGACCATCCGACCCGAGGCCTGGACATCGGCGCCAAGGAGGATGTGTACGATATGATCAGGGAGATGTGCGACGACGGGGTCGGCGTCGTCCTCGTTGCCGACACGCTCGAGGAGGCGATCGGCCTTTCCCATACCATCGTCGTCATAAAGGACGGTGAGATCCAGAAGCGCTTCGACTGCGTTCCCGGCGCCAAGCCGACGCTCTACGACCTTCTGCACTACATGATCTGAGAGGCCACATGGACATCCAACGCCTCAAGCCGCACTTCCCCTGGATCACCCTTCTGGTCCTGGTCACGATCGTCGGCATCGCCGATCCGAACTTCCTCAAGCCGGCCAATCTGCTGAGCCTTGCAGGCGACATCGTGCCGCTGTTCATCATGGCGCTGGGACTGACCTTCGCGATCTACATCGGCGGCATCGACCTGTCGGCACAGTCGATGGCGAACATGATCACCGTGGTTGCCTCGGTCTATCTGGCGTCGCTGGGCATATGGGTTGCCGCGCTGTGCATCCTTGCAGGCTTCGCGCTGGGCACCCTCTCCGGCTACCTAACCACCCGCATGTACGTTCCGTCCTTCATCTCGACGCTGGCCGTCGGCGGCGTGTGCTTCTCGGTGGCGCAATGGTTGTCTGGCAATCGAGCCCTGAACATGGACGCAACACAGCGTAACGAAACCTTCGGCTGGATGATCGGTCGAACCGGCATCGTGCCGCACGAGCTCTTCATCGCGCTCGGCCTGCTGGCAATCTGCCTGATCATAGAACGGCGCACCATCCTCGGCAGGGCGCTGAAGGCCGTGGGCGCCGGTGAACGGGCGGCAGCAGCGTCTGGCCTTAACGTCGCCCGCTACAAGATCCTGGCCTTTGCCATTTCCGGAGCGCTGGCCGCAGTGGCCGGTCTGCTTTTCTCTGTCAAGCTGTCGGGCGGCGCACCGACGATTGCCAACGGCTTCCTTCTGCCGGCCATCGTCGCGGTGCTTGTCGGCGGGACACCGCTGACGGGCGGGGTCGGCGGTGTGCTCAACACCGCGATCGGCACGCTGATCGTCGCGGTCATCCGCGCCTCGATGCTCTACTTCGGCATCGCCGCGACGCAGCAGCAAATGGTCTTTGGTCTAGTGCTGATCGTCGCGATCGCTTTGACCATCGACCGCTCCAAACTTCGCACCGTGAAGTGAGACACGCCATGGCAACAATGCGCGCCGCGGTTCTGACCGCTCCGCACCGTTTCGAGTTGCAGGAGGTCGCGGTCCCGGAGGTGGGTCCTGACGACGCCTTGATCCGCGTCTCGCGGACCGGCATATGCGGCACCGACATCCATATCTTCAACGGTCACTATGCCGCCGACCGGCTGCCGCTGGTGCCTGGCCACGAGTTTGCCGGGACCGTCGCGGCGACGGGCGAGCGTGTGAAGCATATCAAGCCAGGGACGACCTGCGTCGCGGATGTCAATATCGGCTGTGGCGAGTGCTATTGGTGCCGCCGCAACGAGATCCTCAACTGCCCCTCGATGACGCAGGTGGGCATCGGGCGCGACGGCGCGTTCGCCGAATATGTCTGCGTGCCGGCGCGGCTCGTCATAGAGACGCCGGACGATGTGCCGGTTCAGGTGCTTGTCCTGACGGAGCCAGTGTCATGCGTGGTGCGCGCCGCGCGCAAGGCGCGCGCGAGTTTCGGCCAGGCAGTCGTGATCCTCGGAGCCGGGCCGATCGGCAATCTGCATGTCCAGATGATGCGCTTGTGCGGCGCCGCACCAATCATCGTCGCCGACCTGTCGGAAGACCGTTGCCGTCTTGCCCTTGAAGCCGGCGCGGATGCAGCCGTCGCCGATCCTGCCCTGCTTAAGGCAGAGGTCTTGAAAAGGACGGGTGGACGCGGGGCGGACCTGGTGATCGAGAGCGTTGGTTCCGCACGGCTCTATGCCCTTGCATTCGAGCTCATCCGCAAAGGCGGCCATGTGGCTTTCTTCGGCCTTACCGGGCCGCACGACACGGTGCCGGTCGATATCCTGCGCACCGTCCTCGAAGAAAACAGTCTGAAGGGCTCGGTCGCGGGCATGGGAGAAGACATGCACGACGCGCTGACACTTTTGTCGCACGGCCGCTTTCGGACCGAGGCGTTCACACGCGCGACTTTCCCACTCGATGACATCCAGCGCGCCTTCGAGACTCTGGCCGAGCGGCCCCAGGATCTCAAGACGCAAATCGTATTGAACTAGACGTCGGCGCGTTCCGCCTGAAACGGATCGCGGAGGGCCGGCGCACAACCAGAGCGGAGGCATTCCATGCTCGATTTCACTGACGGCGCAGCCCTTCCGGATGCGCCGCGCGAATTTGGTTTCTGGTCGGACGGATGCTGGCGCAAAGGCAGCGCCATGTTCGAGCGCCGGTCGCCGGGCCACGGCGTGCCGGTGACCCTTACGCCCAGATGCACGGTGGACGACCTCAATGCCGCAGTCGCCGCGGCGCGCCGCGCATTCGAGGACCGCCGGTGGGCCGGACTGCCAGGGGCCGACCGGGCCGGCGTGCTGCTGAGGGCGGCTGATGTGCTGCGTCGCCGCCGCGATGAAATCGCCTATTGGGAAGTTCTCGAGAATGGCAAGCCGATCTCCCAAGCGCGCGGCGAGATCGATCACTGCATTGCGTGCTTCGAGGTCGGCGCGGGCGCCGCAAGGCTATTGCATGGCGACAGCTTCAACAGTCTCGGCGATGGCCTTTTCGGTATGGTGCTGCGCGAGCCAGTTGGCGTGGTCGGGCTCATCACACCATGGAACTTCCCGTTCCTGATCCTTTGCGAACGCATTCCGTTCATCCTCGCCAGCGGCTGCACCGTGGTCGTCAAACCTTCCGAGGTCACGTCCGCGACGACGCTTTTGCTTGGCGAGATCCTTTCCGAAGCCGGCGCGCCGGACGGCGTCTATAACGTCGTCACCGGATCGGGCCGGACGATTGGTCAGGCTTTGAGCGAGCATCCCGATGTCGACATGCTGTCTTTTACCGGATCGACATCCGTCGGGCGCTCATGCGTCCATGCGGCTGCCGATTCGAACTTCAAGAAGCTCGGCTTGGAGTTGGGTGGCAAGAATCCGATCATCGTCTTTGCGGACAGCGACCTCGAGGATGCGGCGGACGGCGCGGCTTTCGGCATAAGCTTCAACACGGGCCAGTGCTGCGTGTCGTCGAGCCGCGTCATTGTGGAGCGCTCGGTCGCTCGCGAGTTTGAGGAAATCCTTGCCGCCAAGATGGCCAGGATAGTCGTCGGCGATCCGTTGCAGATGAAGACGCAGGTCGGAGCCATCACCACCGATGCGCAGAATTCAACCATCCTGAGCTATATCGACAAGGGCAAGGCCGAAGGGGCGACGCTTGTCGCTGGCGGGCAGGCCCTGAATCTTGGCGGCGGCCAGTATATCGCGCCGACGCTCTTTTCCGGAGTCACACCCGGGATGTCGATTGCCCGTGACGAAATCTTCGGGCCCGTCCTGTCGTCCTTCCATTTCGATACGGTCGAGGAGGCCATCAGCCTTGCGAACGATACTGTATATGGCCTGGCTGCCAGCGTGTGGACAAAGAACATAGACAAGGCGCTGGTAGTGACGCGGCGTGTGCGCGCCGGCCGGTTTTGGGTGAACACGATCATGGCCGGAGGGCCGGAGATGCCGCTCGGCGGGTTCAAGCAGTCCGGATGGGGAAGAGAGGCCGGAATGTACGGCGTTGAGGAATACACACAGGTGAAGTCCGTCCACATCGAAATCGGCAAGCGTTCGCACTGGGTCAAATAATGACAAAAGGATTCGACTATGTGGTCGTCGGCGCCGGCTCGTCGGGTTGCGTGCTTGCCGCGCGGCTGTCCGAGAATCCGGCTGTCAGGGTCTGCATCATCGAGGCTGGTGGCAAGGACAGCCATCCCTACATCCATATGCCGGTCGGGTTCGCCAAGATGACGACGGGGCCGCTCACCTGGGGCCTGGTGACGGCACCGCAAAAGCACGCCGACAACCGCGAAATTCTTTATGCCCAGGCGAAGGTTCTCGGTGGCGGTTCGTCCATCAATGCGGAGGTCTATACGCGCGGGCACGAGACCGATTACGACCGCTGGGCAAACGAAGAAGGCGCGGATGGTTGGGCGTTCAAGGACGTCCGGAAGTATTTCCTGCGTTCCGAGGGCAACAGCATCCTCTCCGGCAAGCTCCACGGCACCGACGGACCGCTTGGGGTGTCGAACATACCAGATCCGAACGTCGTTTCGCGCGCATTCGTCCAGAGCTGCCAGGAATACGGGCTACCCTACAATCCGGACTTCAACGGCGCGAAGCAGGAAGGCGCCGGCATGTACCAGATCACAACGCGCAACAACCGCCGCTGCTCGGCTGCCGTGGGCTACCTCAAGCCTGCCCTGGCACGCCCGAACCTGACGCTGATCACAGGGGCGCTGGTCCATCGCGTCGTCTTCAAGGGCCGCCGGGCCGTTGGCGTCGAATGCTCGGTCGGCGGCTCGCTGAAGGTCATAAACGCCGACAGCGAAGTGCTGGTCACCTCGGGAGCGATAGGCACGCCGAAGCTGATGATGCTGTCCGGCATCGGCCCTGCCGAGCACCTGCGCCATCACGGTATCGAGACGATCCAGGATCTCCCGGGTGTCGGGCAAAACCTTCAGGATCATTTCGGCATCGACATCGTGGCCGAGCTGAAAGGCCATGATTCACTCGACAAGTACAACAAGACGCACTGGATGCTGTGGGCCGGCATCCAGTACACGCTGTTCAGGACCGGGCCGATAACGTCAAACGTGGTCGAGGGCGGCGCCTTCTGGCATTCCTCGGGGAGCCATATGGGTACGGTTCCTGAGCTGCAGTTCCATTTCCTGGCGGGAGCCGGCGCGGAGGCTGGCGTGCCATCGGTTCCGAAAGGATCGTCCGGCATCACATTGAACAGCTATACGCTGCGCCCGAAATCGCGCGGGAGCGTGACGCTCCGCTCGCCGGATCCACGCGACAATCCAATCGTCGACCCCAATTTCCTCGCGGAGCCCGACGATCTGAGCGTGTCGGTCGAAGGCATCAAGATCAGCCGGGAGATATTCAATCAGCCGTCGCTTCGCAAATTCATCAGGGAGCTCCGCTTCCCGGATTCCGCCGTGCGCTCGCAATCGGATTACGAAGCCTATGCACGTCGCTATGGCCGCACCTCCTACCACCCGACTTGCACCTGCAAGATGGGCAAGGATGCGATGTCCGTGGTCGACCCCCAACTGCGAGTGCACGGGTTGGATGGCATCCGCATCTGCGATAGCTCGGCAATGCCGTCCTTGGTCGGCTCGAACACCAATGCAGCGACAATCATGATCGGCGAGCATGCCTCGGACCTGATCCGAGGCAACCGCTAGCGTTTGCCGGTCACCTCGGATCTGCTTGCTCTCCCTGTTCGCGCTCAGGCGTCGAAATCCGGTGCATAAGGGATCAACCGCTTCCCAACAACGCGGTAACCGACGGCATTCATGGCGTCGATGCGGCCCATGTCGATACTCGACAAGGTGAAGTCCATCACGTCGAAATTCGCGCGGATGTTGTCTGGCTTGGTGGACATCGTGTTGATCGGCAAACCCTTCTGCAGGATCCAGCGCAGCACGACCTGGGCGGCCGACTTGCCATATGTGGCGCCGATATCGGCGAAAAGCGGATGCTTGAAAACCTCGCCGCGCGCGACCGAACAGTAGGACGATAGAGGGATGCCCGTTTCACTCGCGGCCGCCAGCAGCTTGCTCTGGTCAAGAAGCGGATGGAATTCCACCTGATTTGTTACGAGCGGCACGCCGGTGATCTGCCTCGCCTGCCGCATCATCGCCGCTGTGTAGTTCGACACTCCGATGGTGCTGGCGAAACCCCGTTCCTGCGCCTCCCGAAGCAGTTCAAGTGAGAGCTTGATGTCGCCTCCTGGCGTCGGCCAATGAAGAAGCAGGATGTCGACACGATCCAACTTCAGATCCTGCAAGGACTGTTCGACGGATGACATGAACCGCTCTTGCGAGAAGTTCTCCACGGCGACCTTTGTCGTGATGCAGAGCTCGTCCCGAGGTATACCGCCCTCGGCCAAGGCCAAGCCTGTATCGGCTTCATTGCCATAAGCCTGGGCCGTGTCGAACGCGCGGTAACCTGCATCGATCGCAGCCTCGATCGCGGCGCGGAGCGGATCCCCTTTAAGGGGGAAAGTCCCAAACATCCGCTGGTTCGTATTCTGGAACATGATGTTCATCGAAATCCTCCCACTGGTTGCCGTCGGCGCAGAGCTTGCCTTGAAAGCCGCAGGCGGCTATATCAAGTTTATAACTATCTAGTTACTTATTGCCAAGCCTTATGGAGAGGAAGCGTGAGCAAGGTCAGGTCCGCAGCGGAGGCTGTTGCCGCGATAGGAGACGGAGCGGTGGTAGCGGTCAATTCGTCATCCGGTCTCCTTTGCCCGGACGCCGTGCTTGAGGCTCTCGGCAAACGTTTCGCGGCCGAAGGCGCGCCGCGTAATATCACCACCATCCATCCGATTGCCGCCGGCGACATGTTCGGCACCAAGGGGGTCGACCACATCGCCTTGCCGGGCTTGATCAGCCGCATCATCGGCGGCTCATACCCATCGGGGCCTACCAATGCCGAGCCGCCGCTGATCTGGCAGCGCATTCTCGCTGGCGACGTGGCGGCCTGGAACTTCCCCTCGGGCGTCGTGTTCGACATGCTGCGCGAGGGCGCGGCACACCGACCGGGTGTGTTGACCAAGGTAGGCATGGACACCTTTGTCGATCCGGCGCTCGAAGGCGGGGCCATGAACGAAGCGGCACGGAAGTCGCCGATCGTGCAGCGCGTGGAGTTCAACGGCGAGACATGGCTCCACTTCCCACCCCTCAAGCCGGCCGTGGCAATCATCCGGGCGACGACGGCGGACGAGAAGGGAAACCTTACCTTCGAGCAGGAAGGGGCAACCCTCGGCGCGATGGAGATGGCTCTTGCGGCGCGCAATTGCGGCGGCATCGTCATCGCCCAGGTCAAGCGCGTCGCGGCTCAAGGCACGCTGCGGCCGCATGAGGTGCGGGTCCCCGGAATCCTGGTGGACTTCATTGTCGAAGCTCCGGATCAACTGCAGACCACGGGCACCGCATACGATCCAGCCATATCGGGCGAACTGTTCCGGCCCCTGCGCACATTCCGTACGCCTGAATACAATGTCTCCAAGGTCATCGCACGCCGGGTCGCGCAGGAGCTTCGAGCGGGCTGGGCCGTCAACATCGGCTTTGGCATCTCCGCCAACGTGCCTCGCATCCTGATCGAGGAGGGCCTGCACGGCGCCGTTACCTGGGTGATAGAACAAGGTCCGGTGGGCGGCGTGCCGCTGCTCGATTTCAAATTCGGCTGCGCCTCCAACGCAGAGGCCTTCGTCGCTTCCCCGCACCTTTTCACATACTTCCAGGCCGGCAGCTTTGACTGTTCCCTGCTGTCGTTCCTCGAGATCGGATCCGACGGGTCCGTGAATGTCTCGCGGCTTTCGTCGACACCGCACCGCACCGCCGGCGCCGGCGGCTTCGTCGACATCACCTCGCGGGCGCGTAAGATCGTGTTCTCGGGCAATTTCAATGCAGGCGCGAAAATGCGGCTGGAAAACGGAAATCTGGTCATCGACAAGGAAGGCAAGGTCGTCAAGATCGTGCCGAAGGTGGATCAGGTCAGCTTCTCGGGGGCGCGCGCCCGCAGCCAGGGCCAGGACGTCACCTATGTGACGGAAAGATGCGTCATCCGGCTGGCGGCCGACGGCTTGGTCGTCACCGAAATAGCGCCCGGGCTCGACCTCGAACGTGACGTCCTGCAGCAGGCAGCCGCACCGCTCTCGGTCTCCCCACAACTGAAGGTGATGGACGAGGCACTGTTCCTTGACCAGCCGATAGGGCTGCGGTTGTGAGCGACTCTCGTCTCGACCTGAGCATCGACGGACCCGTCGCACGGTTGACTATCCGCAGGCCTGAAAAGCTGAACGCGCTTGACGCGGCGATGGTCGATGCGCTCGTCCCGCTGTGCAGGTCTGTGGAGCGTTCCGGAGCCAAGGTTCTGATCCTGATCGGTGAAGGCGACAAGTCATTCTGCGCGGGCGGCGATGTCGCTGCCTGGAGCGCCCTCAGTCCAGCGGAGTTCGCACGCCACTGGATCCGCGACGGCCACGCCGGCTTCGACGCTCTCGCCAGGCTTTCGCAGCCGGTCATTGCCGTCCTGAACGGACACTGCCTCGGCGGAGGTCTGGAGCTGGCGGCCTGCGCCGACTACCGGATTGCGGAAAGCCACGCCCGTATCGGCCTGCCCGAGACTAGCCTCGGAATCATACCCGGCTGGTCGGGAACCCAGCGCGCAGCCCGTCGTTTCGGCCCGCAGCTTATTCGGCGCATGTCGATCTTCGGTGAAGTCTATTGCGCCGACGACGCGTTGAGGCTGTCGCTTGTCGACAAGGTCGTCGACAAGGGGCGCGGTCTGGCAGCGGCCGAGGAGCTTGCCACCGTCGTTGCAAGCAGGTCCGCTACCGCGGTTGAACTGGCGAAGATGCTCATCAATGCCGTCGAGGGCGAGGAGCGCGAGCGCGTGCTGGACGCCCTTGCCGGACGTATCGCCGCCGGCAGCGAGGATCTTCGGCAGGGCCTGGCCGCCTTCCGACAGAAGAGCCGGCGGCCGAAAGACTAATCTCGGGTCCGATCTGAGCGCGGCAGAAGGCTGTTTCCCAGGCGGCGGCTGACCAAGCAACAGCCCCCCTTGCCCAGGGCGGGGCTGCGAGCGCTGTCCAGCCGCTGTTTCAACAAACGGAGCGGAAGCGCTCCACGCATGCGTCCAGGACCTCCCCGGGATCACGCTTCCACCAGTCTTGCGCCGAGAACACCTCGACCTCGCAGGGCCCGTCATAGCCAGCCGCTTCCACCGCCGCGCGGATCGCCTTCAGATCGGCCACGCCGTCCCCCATCATGCCGCGGTCGAGCAGCACGTCACGCGTTTGCGCCAACCAGTCGCAAAGGTGATAGCCGAAAATGCGCCTCGGCCCGGCACGCAGCAATTCGTTGGCTAGCGTGCGATCCCACCAGACATGGTAGATGTCGACCGCAATGCCCACATTGGGCGCATCGACGGCGGCGCAAAGATCGACCGCGTCGCGCATCGTCACCAGGCAGGATCGGTCGCCGCCGTAAACCGGATGCAACGGCTCCAGAGCCAGGCGAACGTTTCCGGCCGCCGCGTAGGGTGCCGCTTCGGCGACCCGATCCGCAACCAGCTTGAGGCTTTCGCCGATGCCTTTCGTCCCCGGCTCTACCCCACCGGCGACGATGGTCAGGACAGGCGCGCCGAGGCCGGCAGCCATGTCGATTGCGGCACGGAAATCGTCCATGACAGCCTCGCGGCCGGGCAGCGCCAACGGGCCGGTGAGATAAGGCGCGCGGCACAAGCCGACGACACTCAGGCCGGCCGCGCGTACCCGCTCGCCGATCTCGACGGCGCGGCTGCCGATTTCGCGGCGCCAGAAGACTATGCCGCGCAAGCCGCGCTCAGCGCATGCATCGAGCACACGCTCGATCGACCAGCCCGCGCCGTGACCGTCGAGATTGTGGCCGAGCGTCGCCGTATTGAGTGCCAGCGCGGAATGGTTCCTCGAGAAGTCACGCATGGTTCTGGTCAGAGACCATAAAAGGCAAGCAACTTGCGCATGCGCGCGGCGGCCAGTTCGGGGTCGGCCAAAAGGCCACATCCATCGGCTAGCTTGAACACTTCCACGAAATAGGGCAGCGGCCGCATCGACTGACCGCCTCCGAGCATGATGAAATGGTCCTGGAAGCCGTTCAGCCAGGCAAGGAAAACGACCCCAGTCTTGTAGTATTGCGTGGGCGCGCGGAAAATCAGCCGCGCGAGCGGTACGGTCGGATCCAGCGTGGCGTGGAACGCTGGGATATCGCCGAGACTGAGCCGGTCGATGGCGTAGGCGGCGGCCGGTGCCAGAGGGTCGAAGATACCGAGAAGGGCATGCGAGAAGCCTTGCTCGTCTCCCGCGATGAGCTCCGGGTAGTTGAAATCGTCGCCGGTATACATCTTCACGCCGGCAGGCAGACGGCGGCGCAGGATGAGCTCCTTCTCCTTGTCGAGAAGGGAAATCTTGATGCCGTCGATCTTGGCCGTGTTGTTCCCAATGATTGCCAACACCGTCTCGAGCGCATCCTCGAAGCCGTCGGCCCCCCAATAACCCTTGAGGGCCGGATCGAACATCTCTCCCAGCCAATGCAGGATCACCGGGCGCTCGCAGCGCGCAAGTACGTCGCCGTAGACCGAAACATAGTCGTCCGGCGAACGCGCCACGGCCGCCAGCGCCCGGCTGGCCATGACGATCGATCTGCCGCCGACCTTCTGGATCGCCTCGATCTGCTCGAAATAGGCTCGGCAGACATCGTCGAGCGTGCGTGCATCGGCAGGTCCGAGCTGATCGGTGCCGGCGCCGTTGAAGACGAGCGCGTCAGGCAGCTCGCTCTTGGTCCTGCGGATCAACTCCAAGGCAGAAGGCCAGTCGAGACCCATGCCACGCTGCGCAGTGTCCATTGCTTCGGCGATGCCGAGGCCGAGCCCGTGAAGGTGACGCCTGAATGCCATCGTTGCCTTCCAGTCGATCGCGGGGTGCCCGCCGGGATCGCTGGCGCTGAAAGGATCCGCCACGACATGGGCCGCCGACAGCACGGTACGTGGCGCACCGGGCGGCAATCGCGCGGCCGGAACCGTTTTGCCCTGAAGCCGGTAGTCGGAAAGTCTGCCCGTGCTATCCGGCAGCTGGATGATCATGGCGTTCTCCCTGGCGTTGCGCCGCCCTCAGAACCGCGGCACCAGCATGCCCGCATCGACGGCAATGACATGGCCAGTCGTATATGGCAGCTCGCCTGTGGCGAGCGTCGCCATGACGCGACCGACATCTTCCGGCTTGCCGAGGCGGCGGATCAACGTCAGCCCCTCCTCGTCGATGCGGCGCCGGTAGGTTTCGCTGACGGCCCTGGTCATCGCCGTCTCGATCAGACCAGGCCTGATGTCGTACACGGCGATGTTCTCGCGGCCAAGGCGGACCGCGAAGACCTGGCTGACCATGGCAGATCCCGCCTTCGATACACAATATTCGGCCCGGGTCTCCGCCACCGCCGAGGCATTGGAAGAGGAGACGTTGATCAGGCTGTAGAAGCGGCCGTCATCGCGCCTGCGGGCGACCAGCCGCCTGGCCCAGCGCTGCGACAGGAAGAACTGCGCCTTCGTGTTGATTGCCTGACAGCGGTCATAGCTCTCTTCCGTCACGTCGAGCGGGTCGCCACGCGAGATGACCGACACGCCGGCATTGTTGATCAGCGTTGACAGCGGCCCGATGGCGGCCTCGACGGCGTCAAGCATGCTTTCGTGGGCCCTCAGATCGGCGACATCGCCCGCGATGCGCGCGACCGGAACGCCGAGCGCGGCGACCGCGGCTTCGGCCGATCTCAATTCCTCATCGTCGACGGGACCGTTGAGCGCCACGCCGAATCCGCGCCGGGCAAGCTCCAATGCCGCCGCCAGCCCGATGCCACGGCTCGATCCCGTGACAAACGCCGCATGACGCGATCCGATCGTCACGCCCGGGCTCCATGCTTGAGGAGCTCGCGGGCGATGATCATGCGCTGGATCTGGTTGGTGCCTTCATAGATCTGCGTAATCTTGGCGTCCCGATAGAGCCGCTCGACCTCGAAGCCGCGTATATAGCCGGAGCCGCCGAAAACCTGCACGGCATCTGCCGTGCGCGCCACCGCTATGTCTCCGGCAAAGCATTTGGCGATCGAACAGGCCTTGGTGGCGTTTTCTCCAAGGTCGATTTTTTCTGCGGCGCTGCGCACGAGCAGACGGGCCGCCTCGATGTCCTTTGCCATATCGGCAAGCAGCCACTGAACGCCCTGAAAGTCTGCGATCGCCCTGCCGAACTGGCGTCGCTGCCGGGCATAGTCGACCGCTGCCTCGAGCCCCGCCTGCGCAATGCCGACAGCCAGTGAGGCAATGCCGACACGCCCCTTATCCAACACGCTCATCATCATGTGGAAACCGCGGCCCTCTTCACCCAGCAGAGCTTCAGGACCCAAGACGACGTCATCGAAATTGAGCGCGCCAACCTGGCTGGCCCGCTGACCCATCTTATGTTCCTTCGGCCCGCGCTCTATTCCCTTGGAGTGCAGGTCGACGATGAAAATCGACATGCCGCGATGGCCCGCATCCTTGTCGGTGCGCGCCAGGACAAAACCGACATCGGCGACCGGTGCATTGTGGATCCAGATCTTGCTGCCGTTCAGCCGCCATCCTTCGCCGTCGTGCGTTGCCGTGGTGCGTATCCCGGAAACATCGGTGCCTGCTTCGGACTCGGTGATGCAGTAGGCGGCCTTCTTTTCGGCGCGCATTGCCGGCCCCAGCCACTGCTGCCGCTGCGCCTCGGTGCCATGCTGAACAAGTAAGGTGCTGATCAGCTCGACGAGGCCGCATTGATCCGCGACGGATGCATAGCCGCGCGACAGCTCTTCCATCACCAACGCATAGGTAAGCGTGTCGAAGCCGGGACCGCCCATGGCCTCAGGGACACCGATGCCGAAGAGACCGAGCTCCCCCATCTGGTCATATATCTCGCTGGGAAAGCGCTCATCCCGGTCGAGCGCCTCGGCAACCGGACGAATGACATCCTCGGCAAACTGGCGCGCCATCTCGCGCACCTGCAGCTGCGTTTCGCTCAGCGGCACGGCCGTGACCTCCATATGTAACTATCTAGTTACTACTATGCCGGAATCGTCGCCTGCGTCAAGCGGCGGACCTCGCATCGCGATGCGTTGCCGATACAAGGGATTGCGGCGCCGTGCGAACTTAAATACAAATAACCAGTTGGTTACTAAGGGAGGATATCATGAAGCCGTCTGACAAGCGTGTATTCGGCCGGTCCGGTCTCGAGGTTACGGCTTTCGCCTTCGGGACAGCGCCGATCGGCAATTTCCTTCAGCCGATAGACGAGCAGACCGCGAACACGATGATCCAGACCGCATGGGATGCAGGCGTTCGCTTCTACGATACTGCCCCCATGTACGGGCACGGCCTTTCAGAGCTGCGAGCCGGCCATTCGCTGCGATGGAAGAAACGTGACGAGTTCGTTCTTGCCAGCAAGGTGGGCCGCCTGTTGAAGGCCGGCAAGCGCTCGCATATCGATTTCGCACCGTGGTCGAACGCCGCGCCGAACACGATGGAATTCGACTACTCCTATGATGGCACCATGCGTTCGTTCGAGGATTCGCTGCAGCGCCTGGCGCTCGAACATATCGACATGCTTTTCATCCACGATATCGACCGGTTCACCCGAGGCGACGAGCAGCCAGAGGTCTTTCGGCAGGCGATGGATGGCTGCTGGCGAGCGTTGGAGAAACTGCGTTCGGAAGGTGCGGTGAAGGCGATCGGGGTCGGTGTGAACGAATGGGAGGTCTGCTACGAGGCGCTTAGACAGCGCGATTTCGACTGCTTCCTGTTGGCTGGACGCTATACGCTGCTCGAGCAGGATGCGCTGGACGATTTCCTGCCGCTCTGCGTCGAACGCGGTGCCGCGGTGCTTGTCGGAGGTGGCTTCAATTCCGGCATTCTGGCCACAGGTGCCGTTCCGGGCGCCAAGTACAACTATACACCGGCACCAGAAGCGGTCATGACGAAAGTTGCGAAGATCGAGGAGGTCTGCCGCGCATACGGCGTGCCATTGCCGGCAGCCGCCCTGCAGTTCGTGGTGGCGCACCCGGCCATCCCCTCCTTCTGCGCCGGTACCCGCACCGTCCAACAACTCGAGCAGAATCTGTCCTGGTTCAGCTATCCTATCCCTGGCGATTTCTGGAAAGACCTGAAGAAAAAGGGACTGTTGCGAGAGGACGCGCCGGTGCCGGCATGAGCGTGGACGCTCAGGGGAAATCGCTCACTGGCTTCGAACTGAGCTACGAAGACGTGGAGGTCGGCGACCATTTCGAAACGCCTTCGAAAGACGTAACAGCGGCGGTCATCGAGGCATTTGCGGAAATGACCGGTGACAGGTTCGAAATCCACATGAGCGACGAGGCGGCCCTGCGGCACGGCTTCCCTGTCCGTGTCGCGCACGGCCTGCTTGTGCTGTCTCTTGTCGACGGGCTGAAGAACAATGCGGTCGCCCGGTTTCGGGCGGTAGCCTCGCTCGGCTGGAAGTGGCGATTTTCAGGCCCGGTGTTCGCCGGCGACACGATCAAAGCGGAGGTAACGGTCGCGGACAAGCGGACCACTCGCAGTCCGGCCCGCGCAATCCTTCGCCTGCGTTTCGTCGTTCGCAATCAGTGGGGACTGATCATACAGGAAGGCGAGAACCAGCTGATGATTTATCGGCGAGACACGGCTTTAGGCAATGGCGAAGCTTAACTCTAATATGAAGGCGTAATGCTGCCGTTAACTCGATCTCCATCAGACTAGTACCGAAATAGGGCCGAGCGCTGACCGTCGGTTTCTAGTTTCCGCATGTTAGAAGCGGGCCTTCAGAGCAAGCAAACACCAGTTTAGCAGCGACGAGGTCGGCCAAACCCGAGCCAACAGCTTTGAGAACTGTGATCTGCTGCTGGTTTCGGCGCCCTTTTGGGAAACTTCGGGTGACGGGCGCGCGAACCAGCGACGTCGCCCCCCGTAGACGGAAAGCCGAAGGTTATCCACGCGAGCTCGATTGTATCGCTGGCCGCAGGCATGATCGGCGCGAGATCATTGATGCGGATGTCACTCGCCTGGGGAAGATCGAGTTCGGTCAGAGGAACCGGAATCCTGAGCGCCAGCGCCGAATCTAACTGCCAGCGGATAGCTGGTTCCTTCAGCGCCCCAACGGCATTTGGGACGCAGACACAAGTTTCCTCCTCGTCTCTGATCCCAGCCTGCAATTTGCTATGACGCGAGAGGCCAGCACGTATTTTCGGCGCGTCCAGGACCTGGAACCGCGAGAAGCCGCCTTTGAGCGCCTGTTTCGTCGAAACTGTCGGGCGCCAACCAGTGCAGATAGGCTTGGCGGATGTCGGGCCAGTCCTCGCTGGTCATGGCAAACCAGGCAGTGTCGCGGTTCTTGCCCTTGGTGACCATGTGGTTGCGGAAAATGCCTTCGAACTGGAAGCCGAAGCGTATAGCGGCCTTTTTCGACGGTATGTTGTCGTTGTTGCATTTCCATTCGAAGCGGCGATAGCCAAGCTCGTCGAAGACATATTGGGCGAACAAAAACAGCGCTTCGGTACAGACCGTCGAGCGGGCGATTGCCGGCCCCCAAAGGATGTTGCCGATCTCGATCACGCCATGGACGGGATCGATCCGCATCAATGCCTGCCGCCCCTCGGCACGGCCCGTTCTCTGGTCGATAACGGCGAAGAACATCGGGTCATCCGGCGCGCAGACTTTTTGCAGCCAATCGTAGAAGGCCACTTCCGACTGGGGGGGTTCAAACAGGTAGCGGAAGCGATCGTCGGCGCCGGGCTCCTGAGATGATCGGTAGAGATCGGGGCCGTGAATCGATGCGTTCAGCGGTTCTAGCCTGCAATAGGTCCCGACCAGAGATTTGCGGGGGGGCTTGGATACGCCACGCCATTCGGAAAGATTCATGACCCTGACCTTTTTTCTTGCAGCCATCCAATGCGGATGCCTGCTTTCGGAAAGGATATAAGCAACGGCCATTGCGTCGGTCCCGACATATCTTATCGCCAATCGGACAAATTCGAAGCGAACGAGGCGGTTTGATGATTGAGCGTCCTTGCCTGTCCGGGCGTCATTCCGAAGAATTCGCGGAAAGCGACGCCAAAAGCCGGGACGCTCTCGAAGCCGGCGATCTTGGCCGCCCGGGCCGGTGTGGCCCCCAGCGTCAGCGCGCTCAGCGCTTCCGTCAGTCGCGCCTGCTGCCGCCATTGCCGGAAGGAAAGACCGGTCTCGGCGCGAAACAGCCGGGCAAGGGTTCGGCTGGAAGCGTTGCCGACCTCAGCCCATTCCTCCAGCCCTCGCGGGTCGTGCGGCTGTTCCCGAAGAGCGGCCACGACGCGGCGCAGTCGCATATCTCTCGGCAATTGTAATGAAAGCGGCATCGGTCTGGATCTGATGATTTCATCGATGATGAGTTCTGCCAGATAGTGGCCCCGCCCCCGTGTTTCCCATTCCAGCGGCTCGGCGCAGACAGCCACGATGAGCTCGCGCAGAAGCGGTGACACCACGATGACGCTCGTTCGCTCCCTGATCCGCTCCATAGCATCTTCTCGGACAAACAATTGGCGCATCGCGACAGGCCCATCCATCCGCACCGCATACTCGATGTTGCTGGGCAGAAGCAGGGCCGAGGTCGGCGGCACCAGGTAGCTCGTCGCATGGGTCTCGACGCGCATGACGCCGGAAATCGCGTAGAGCAGTTGCGCCCGAGGATGGGTGTGGAAGTCGGCGAGCAGGCCGGAGGGATAATCGCGGGAAAAGCCGACGATCGGTCGCTCGGCCGTTTCGAATGGCAATATCTCAGCTTGTCTGGTTGGCGATAGAAATTGGCCAGATGTCTTCATTCGGAAAGCGTAGCCTTTCCCTGGCCTCGTTCAAGAGGTGCGAACAAATAGAGAGGTAGGCTCCAATGAGCACAGGGCTTTCAAGGAAATCGGGTATGTCAAGCAGGACCAACTCGTTCAGGGGCCGATTACGCCAGGCCAGAACCGTCGCAAGGCGCTCGAGGCGGGCAACCTTTGGGTCGGCCAGTGCCATGTGACGGCACTCGATGCGCCCAGCCAGTTGCACCATCACCAGGAATTCGACAGCGTCATGTACATGCTGTCCGGCCGCATCCGCGTCGATTTCGGTGAAATCGGCGAGCGATCCTTCGAGATCGGCGAGGGTGACTACGCCTATTTCCCGCGGCGGGCGATCCATCGCTGCCAGATTCTGGAGGGCGGCGATGACGTACACTACGTCTTCGTCCGGGTCGGTGAAGGCGAAACCGTCGTCAACGTCGATGGTCCCGGCGCCTTGGCACCCGAGAAGAACGGCGCCAAGACCGCTGCTTGAGGATGGCCCGCTGGCGGTGCCGATGTCGTGTCTCGGCTGATAGGACAAAGCAGCCCGGCATGCCGCGGCAGCCGGTTCCGGCTGCGAGGCAGTGCCGGCTGGCATTTGGAACCCTGAACAACATCTCATCGAGGATCAGTATCATGCAACATGGTGACATAGTGTCCGGCCCGAATTCGGTCGGCGTGGCCGTCGTCAACTACAAAATGCCCCGCCTTCATACGCGGGCGGACGTGCTGGCCAACGCGCGGCGGATCGCCGACATGGCCGTCGGAATGAAACAGGGCTTGCCAGGAATGGACCTCGTGGTTTTCCCCGAATATTCGACCCATGGGAACATGTACGATGAGAGGGAAATGTACGAAACGGCCTCCGTCATCCCTGGCGAAGAGACCGCGATTTTCGCTGACGCATGCCGCAAGGCGAAATGCTGGGGTGTCTTCTCCCTCACCGGCGAACGCCACGAGGAACACCCCACAAGGCCCCCTACAATACGCTGGTTCTCATTAACGACGCCGGTGAGATCGTGCAGAAATACCGCAAGATCATCCCTTGGACGCCGATCGAGGGCTGGTATCCCGGCAATTCGACTTATGTGTCGGAAGGGCCGAAGGGGTTGAAGATTAGCCTGATCGTCTGCGACGACGGCAACTATCCCGAACTCTGGCGCGACTGCGCGATGAAGGGCGCCGAACTCATT
Organism: Mesorhizobium sp. B2-5-13; assembly: GCF_006440535.1. Classification (NCBI taxonomy): domain Bacteria; kingdom Pseudomonadati; phylum Pseudomonadota; class Alphaproteobacteria; order Hyphomicrobiales; family Phyllobacteriaceae; genus Mesorhizobium; species Mesorhizobium sp. B2-5-13. The sequence goes on from NZ_VFUI01000018.1 coordinate 27,487, forward strand.
GTTCGCTGCCAGGGCTACATGTATCCCTCGAAGGAACAGCAGATCCTGATGCCGAAGGCGATGGCCTGGGCAAACAATTGCTATGTCGCCGTGGCCAACGCCACCGGGTTCGACGGCGTCTACAGTTATTTCGGCCATTCGGCGATCATCGGCTTCGATGGCCGGTCGCTTGGCGAGTGCGGCACGGAGGAAATGGGAATCCAGTTCGCCCAGCTGTCCATTCCGCTGATCCGCGAGGCAAGGCGTGCCGGCCAGGCGCAGAACCATCTCTACAAGCTTCTGCATCGCGGCTACACGGGCATGTCGAAATCGGGCAACGACCCGCGCGGCGCCGCTGATCTGCCGTTCGAATTCTACCGCAAGTGGGCGACCGATCCCGAAAGAACCCGCGAGATGGTCAACGCTCTCACTCGCGAGGCTCCAGGTGTCGAGGACTGCCCGATCGAAGGTATTCCCTCCCGCCTCTAATTTGCGGGCAATGACGGTTGCATGGCGCGACGATGGATTGGCGCGCCAAACTATCTCGCGCCAACGTCAGGAGCACCCCTCAGCAGCGTCGTATCGCTTAACGTCTCGACCATGTAGTCGATAAAAGCCCGAACCCGATGCGGCAGTGGCCCGCCACCCACATAGACGGCGTGGATCAATTCATGATCGCCCGGATTGCAGCCTTCCAGCAACGGGACGAGCCGGCCGGCGGCAATGTCATCGGCGACGTGAAACCGTCCCAAACGGGCAATGCCGGCTCCGGCCAATGCCAATTGTTTCATTGTCTCGCCATTGTTCACAACGAGGCTTCCGGTGACGGGTTGGGCAATGTCTTGACCCTCCCAACGGAAAGGCCAAGCGGGCCCTGCTCGCCGAAAATTGAAGGTAAGGCAGTCGTGGTGCCTGAGATCGCCGGGCGTCTCGGGAATTCCTTTGCGCTCGAGATAAGCCGGAGCGGCACAAACGATTCGTCGGCTCTGCCCCAGCTTTCGGGCAATGAGTCCGCTGTCGGTGAGGTCGCCCATCCGAATTGCGACGTCGGTCTTTTCCGCCACCAGATCGACGATACCATCGGTGAAGCTCAGATCGACGATCACGTCGGGATTGCGCGCCACGAATCCCGGCATGGCGGGCGCAACGAACATCTTGCCAAAGGGGATCGAGGCGTTCACGCGAAGACGCCCGCGCACCGCACCGCCGCTGGCTTCCTGATCAGCATCGTTCAGATCCTGCAGTATCCGAAGTGCCGCATGATGATATGCCTCGCCTTCTTCCGTAAGCGTCAGCGCGCGCGTCGTGCGGACGAGAAGGCGTGTGCCAAGCCGGCCTTCGAGCCGCGCGATTAATTTGCTCACCGCCGATGGGGTTATGTCGAGGCTGCGTGCTGCTTTGGAAAATCCGCCTTCCTGCACGACACGCGCAAACACCTCCATTTCGCCTGAGCGCTCCATCAAGATGCGCATCATTGATGATCCTCATTCACAGGAGCATGTCCATTTCAGGCAATAGTTTCGGTGAGACATAGATCATAGATTGCCTTCATCGACAATCTGGAGACCCATCATGGATCTGCAACTCACCGAAAAACAGCCCTTGTCACAGGGGCTACTGCCGGCATCGGTCTCGAAATCGCCCGCGCACTCGCTGTCGAGGGCGCACGCGTCATCATAACCGGACGCGACCGTTCCAAACTCGACAGCGCGATTGCAATGATCAAGGCATCCGGCGGCAATTCCGCAAACGGAATTCTCGCCGACGCCGCCACGACCGACGGAGCAGCGGTGATCGCCAAGTCTGCACCCGGGGTCGATATCCTGGTCAACAACCTCGGCATTTATGAGAGCAAGAATTTTGCAGACATCACAGATGCCGACTGGAGTCACCTGTTCGATGTGAACGTCATGAGCGGCGTGCGGCTGTCACGCGCTTACCTTCCCGTAATGCTGGCCCAGAACTGGGGCCGGATCATCTTCATCTCAAGCGAATCCGGCCTCGCCGTCCCGCCCGACATGATCCATTACGCGACCACCAAGACCGCTCAGCTTTCCGTCTCGCGTGGCTTGGCGCTGCTCACGCGGGGCACCAACGTCACGGTCAATTCGGTGATGCCGGGCCCAACGCGCTCGGAGGGTATTGAAGCCTTCCTGCGCGGCCAGGCTGCCGACCCGTCTGCGCCGATCAAGCAGATCGAAGCGGAATTCTTCGCCACCGCGCGCGCTACTTCGATCCTGCAGCGCATGGTGGAGGCAGAAGAGATCGCAAATCTCGTCGCCTATCTCGCCAGCCCGCGTTCCTCCGCCACGAACGGCGCTGCCCTTCGTGCCGAAGGGGGCCTCATCAATACAATAGCCTAAGCAAGACTTTTTCATGCCAAACTCTCCGCTGACCATCATCGCAATCACCACCGCCAAGCCCGGCAGAGAGGCGGCTCTCGGCGCCGCCCAGGAAAAGCTGGTCACCGAGACCTTGCTGGAGGACGGATGCCTTCGCTACGAATTGCACCAGTCGCTCGATGACGGCCGCATCCGCATCTTCGTGGAGAGCTGGGAAAGCGACGCCCAGTGGCGCGCCCATATGGAAGGCGCGGCAATGCAACGGTTCCAGGCGAGTGGCGTCGCCGAATATTTCGCCGATTTCGCCCTGCATCGCTTGGTCAAAGTCGCGGGCTGAAGCGCGCCGGTTATCCAGCATGTCCGCGAAATGCGCGCGATCGGCGCGCCGCACGGGACCAAATTCCCCCCCCGCCATCAGGCTTGGCATCGACAACGAAAGAGGCATGACCATGATACGCAGGAAGGTGACAGGACTATTGCTGGCCCTGACTTTGGCCCCGACGCCCGGGTTTGCTGCATCGGATAAACCCGGCGAACCGCAACTGTGGCGCAGCTACAAGGGCGTATCTTGGGATAAAGCGACCGATAGAAAGCCGGATGTCTCCTCGCATCAGGCGCCGATCGCGGGGCTGCATTTCGCGAAAGCGGCACGGCTTTCGTCTCCGTGCCGCGCTGGATCAATCCGGCGGTTCCGGCGACGCTCAATCGCTTGTCTACCGATATCACGGAAGGCCCGGCTTCGCTGACGCCATTCCCTTCGTTGAAATGGAATGTCGCCACCGACAAGCCGGAAAGAGCCCTTCGCAACGTTCTCGGATTCCATGTCGACAACACCAACAACTGGCTATGGGCGCTGGACATGGGCTTTGTTGCCGGCGAGGCAGAAGCGCCGGAAGGCGGGCAGAAGATCGTGATTTTCGATCTGACGACCGGAGAGCCCGTGCGCACCGTGGTTCTCGACGGCGTCGCCGACCGCAAGGGAAGCTTTCTCAATGATATCGCCGTCGATGAGAAGGCGCGTAACGCCTATATCTCGGATAGTGGCTTTCGTAGCGCACCCGACAACAAGACCGGCATTATCGTCTACAATTTCAAGGACAACAGCGTCCGGCGCCTGCTGGATCGGGATCCCTCAGTCCAGATCAAGAAGGATATTCGGGTGGTCTCTCATGGGGAGACCGTCTGGGAGGGGCAGCCCGTTCTCATCGGTATCAACGGCATTGCCCTGTCAAAGGATGGCGAGTCCCTCTATTGGACCGTGACGACGGGCGATGCCCTTCATGCGATCAGCACCGAAAAACTCAACGACGCTTCGATGGCCGCGAACGACGTGGCGGCGTCGGTCAGGACTATCGCTCATCTCGACTTCGGCACCGATGGCATTCTGGTGGCGGATGACGGTGCGGTTCTGATCACAAACGTAGCGCACAATGGCATCACCCGCGTGGATCCCGCGACCGGGATGATCCGCCTGATGGAAACCAGCGAAGGCGTGTTCTGGCCCGACACTGTAACCAGGGGAGATGGAAACAACGTCTATTTTACCTCGAGCAACGCAAACAACCATTTCGCCAACGCGGTGAAGCAGGATGACGAGCGGTTTAACATCTGGCGCTTTTCCCTTTCGGCTGATTGAGGCTGCTCTGGCGAATGTTGTGAAAGGGGCGCGTCGCAAATTTCAGCGTTTAACGGCTTGTTCCACGGCGTGGAACACGTCTTCACGTACAATCAATACGACCAGATGCTGGTGTCGGACGTCGTCGATGCCGTCTACATTTCGTTGCCGAACTCAATGCATGCCGACTATGCGATCTGCCGGATAGGCAGCCTATTTCTCCGACTGCATCTTGAACGGACAATCCCCCGAGGCGGGTGGTGAAGAGGGGCTTGCCGACGTGCGTGCTCTGCTTGCCATCGAGCGCGCCGCCGGCACCGGCCATCCTCGATGATACGCATTTTGCCCACGACGACGAGGCGGCTGGTTCTGTGATGAGAAATCGCATCGCCGTTACCTAAACTCACCCCGGTAGGATTTTCCCTCCTGCTGAATACTGGAAATGCGAGCGGGCGTGTGTGGCTCGGCCTAGGCAGTCGTTCAGTCGCTGCGGAAGCAGCGGGAGCTTTGGGATCGGTGTCCACCCACTTGAGGCGCAAACCCGACCTCTGACTATTCCAACCGGAATGTCGGCTTCTAGGCGAAGGTAATGTTTGCCTCTACGGCCGAGATTGGGCGCAAAGCCGCCGCTCGCACGGCGCCGTTTGCAAGCGCGCTCGCTATGCGCCGGCCTAGTCTAAATGACCGCTCGTCGATTCGCGGATGAAAGCTCCCGGCTCCATTCCGAGCGCGTCGGCGAAGCGACCGGGAGCCATGACACTGGCCGAAATGTCAAGCTCACTAAAAAAACGCTCTTCGATTTGTCGTCGGTCAGGGTCGCCGCAATCTGACGCCCGGATGATTGCCGTTCGTAAATTCCACACCCTCCACCTCAAGAACGGCACGGATTTTGTCCTGGGTTTCAGCAGACACCGCCGCGGCGTGCTCGCTGTCGCTCTCACAGCGCTTTACAGTAGGAATAGAAACGCCAGCCCGCCTGGCAAGCTCCGATTGTGATAGGCTGATCAAAGCTCGGGCCGCTCGCATTTGTGCTGCTGTTACCAATTTATGTTGATCCCTTTAGATCATTGCGCTATGATCCAAAGGTATCAGTGGATACCCTTGGCCTGTTGTCGGGGGTGCGGCTAGACGCAGTGTTGACGCACTATGCCTAGCCTGACCACGCCAAAGCTGTCTGGAGCTCGGATCATGGCTGATTCCGACAATACCACGACTTTGTCTTTCGTCATCGGTCGGCAAGGCGATACGCCGAACGGTCCCGAACGGCAAGCAATAGACCCGGCTTCAGCGCTCTGGAGCGAGTGGCAACAAGCTCAATATGCCTCGTTGCTATTGTGTCGGGTGCAGCAGCGATTGGAGGCGCGAATGATGGCCAATACCGGAATTCCGGTATTGACCTCGGGCGAACCCGCGTCTTGGCAGATGTCGGTGGCCGCGTCGGAGACGAGCGCCGCATATGCGGTGGCTCGCGAGGCAGAGGTATTTGCCATGACCGAGGCACTCAAATTTCAGGATGCTATCCCCAGCGTTGCTGCTCTGTCGCTCACTGGGATCATCGCGAAGCTGGACATGATTGTTGGCGCTGACCGGGACATCGGCGATCCGACGGATTTCCCATGGCCGCACATTGCGTCCGTATTGCGCGACCTCAAGGCACTTGCGGGCGATCTGCCAGCCTATCGACCGGACCGCACCATTACCCGAGCTGACGTGGCGCGACATTGGACCGAAGCCATCAAGCTCGTGACGGCGCTTTCGGAGGATTTCCAGCGGAATGCGTCTGTATTGTGAACTTCCAGTAGCCGTCGTTGGCGCGGGCCCCCAGCTAAGGGGCACCTCTCTCGTGGGGAATGGTGCGGATAGGAGCTCGGCGACGCCCCGCTACCAGCTTCGTGACATACGCAGCGGGGAAACCACATCGCCATCCAGCATCGTTAAGTTGACCCCTGTCCGATTTCTACGCTGCGGCGTGCCAGTTGCACGATTGATGGGACCCGTCTCTTTGCTTGTCGCTGGTGATCGCGATGCTAGCTTTCGTGAAGCCCGCACCAGACACAGGCTATGGTTCTTCCCACCTCGAAACCGCCGCTGCGGTAGCGCCGGAAGAGCTTCGCAAAGCCATGCTTGAGTTCGTCGAAGCGCTTGCCGTCGCTGATGCCAGGCGCGATCATTTCGTCGCTATCGACTCTTCGATTAACCGAAGTTCCGCGATTGATTCACGTCACGCCCGAAAGGCTCCCAAGATATGATGCGAGCCGCTATCTACGCTCGTTTCTCGACGGAGCTCCAAAACGAAAAGTCCACCGAAGACCAAATTGCGCTATGCCGCGCTTATGCCGTTCGCAACGGTCTAAACGTCGTTGCCGTCTATGAGGACAAGGCGCGCTCAGGAGCGTCGCTATTCGGTCGCGACGGGCTCCTGACCTTGATGGAGGCGGCAGGCCAAAAAGCTTTTGATACGGTAGTCGTGGAAGCGCTTGACCGCCTGTCACGCGACATGGCGGATCTCGCGGGTCTTCACAAACGGCTCTCCTTTCTGGGCATCGAAATCCAGGCTGTTCATGATGGTATCGCCGATGCGGTCCTCATTGGTATTCGTGGATTAGTCGGCCAGATGCAGAGGGAGGACGGCGCCAAGAAGGTTCGGAGGGGTATGGCGGGCGTCGTCCATGACGGTCGTCATGCCGGTGGCAGGGCCTATGGCTATCGACCTGTCTTAGGTCGGCCTGGTGAACTTGAGGTCGTCGAAGGGGAGGCAGAAGTTGTCCGGCGCATTTTTGACGCCTATTCGGCCGGTCGAACCCCACGAGACCTAGCTGGTGAGCTTAACAGGGAAGGGATAGCGCCGCCGCGGGGAACACGCTGGAATGGTTCCACGATCAACGGAAATGCCCAGCGCGGGGTGGGCCTGCTCTTTAACGAGCTCTACGTCGGTCGGATCGTTTGGAACAAGGTCCGGATGGTGAAGAACCCCGACACTGGCAAGCGCGTCTCCAGGCCAAATCCGAAGGACCAGTGGCAGACGAAAGAAGTTCCGCATTTGCGCATTATCGATGAAGAAGTTTGGCAGAAGGCACAGGCACTCAAAGTCGCGAGGGTGAATGCATGCTCTCATATCAAGCGCCGCTCGGCACACCTGTTATCCGGTCTGCTTCGTTGCGGCATCTGCGGGGCGGGCATGTCGGTTCACGATCGTGATAAGACGGGCAAAACGCGTATCAGGTGCTCCGCAGTGCGTGAAAGCGGGAGCTGTTCCAACCGGCGCATCATTTACCTACCCGAGATCGAGAAGGCCGTCCTCGATGGCATGCGCCAGCAGTTGAAAGCGCCGGACCTGATCGAGGCATACATCCGCAAATACAACCAAGAGCGCCGAGAATTGGCAGCACAGGCGAACTCGTTGCGTACAGCGCTGGAGGGCAAGCGAGATCGGGCAGAAGGCGAACGTCAGCGGACGATCGACCTAGTGATTAGGAGCGTGATTGCTGAAGAGGATGCCAAGCAGCGGATCGCAGAACTCAAGGCACAGCTTTCTCTGATCGAGGCACAACTCTGCAGTCTCGATGAGCCACCGTCCACCGTGGCTCTCCACCCAGCCACCCTGCAGCAGTATGCCAAAACCGTCGATTGCCTTTCAAAGGCGTTGGCCGACCACGCCACTGCTGCAGATGACCGTGGCCCACTCATCCAAAACTTCCGGGAGCTTGTTCACAGCGTAACTGTGCACCCAAAACCTGCACGCAAAGGCTTCGAGATCGAGGTCAAGGGCAAGCTCGCCGCCCTGATTGGCGGAGCCGCGTTCCCCACCGCGCGGTACACTGGAAAGCCCGCGCCATTAGGCGGCCGCCACGGTGCGGCCGTCGGAGACGATAGTGGGTGTGAAGTGGTAGCGGGAGAGGGACTTGAACCCCCGACCCCAGGATTATGATTCCCGTGCTCTAACCAACTGAGCTACCCCGCCAGGGCGGCGACAAGCCCGAAATCCGCCTTAAATCGAAAGGCATTTCGAGGCGTTCGCCAAGGTCGCGCGGATATAAGGTTGGGAGGGCGAGCCTGTCAAGCTTCGATGCATTCGATATCGGCGCATATTCTCCATGGAGAAAAGCTTTGCCGCGCGAACACCTGCTTGCAGCCGCCGGGGTTGAGTTCGACGGGGCACGTCGCTATGTCTCGGCCACGAGTTTTTAGAGTTTGAAACAGATGAAGCCGCGCATTGCAGTCCTCGGTTGCGGATACTGGGGCTCCAACCACATCCGCACCCTCAAGGCGCTCGGCGCGTTGCACGCGGTTTCCGACACCAATCGTGCCCGCGCCGAAGGTTTCGCCAGCGAACAGGACTGCCTGGCGATCGCGCCGGACCAGCTGTTCGTCCGCGATGACATCGACGCCATCATCATGGCCTTGCCGCCGCAGTTCCATGCCGATCTTGCCGTGCGCGCCGTCGAGAACGGCAAGGACGTGCTGGTGGAAAAGCCGATCGCGCTGACGGTGCCGGATGCCGAGCGCGCGGTGCGGGCGGCCAAGGACAATGGCCGCGTCTACATGGTTGGCCATGTCCTGCGCTTCCATCCCGCCTTCGAGACGCTCAAAGCCCTGATCGACAAGGGCGAGCTCGGCGAGGTCCGCTACATCCATTCGCACCGGCTGGGGCTCGGCAAGTTCCATACCGAGAACGATGCGCTATGGGACCTCGCGCCGCACGATCTGTCGATGATCCTGGCCATCACCGGCACCGAGCCGATCGAGGTGCGCGGCGAGGGGGCGGCACTCCTCGACAATCTCAGCGATTTCGCGCATCTGCATATGCGCTTTCCCAACGGCCTGCGCAGCCATCTTTTCACGTCGCGGCTCAACCCCTATCGCGAGAGGCGGCTGACCGTGGTCGGCACCAAGGCGATGGCGGTGTTCGACGATGTCGAGCCATGGGAGCGCAAGCTCGCCGTCTACCGCCACGCGGTGTGGCAGGACAGCGGCCAGTGGGCGTTCACCACCAACGAGCCATCCTATGTCGCGGTTGCCCAGGGCATGCCGCTGACTCGCGAACTTGAACATTTCATCCAGTGCATCGGGACGCGCGCCGAACCACGCACCAGCGGCGAGGAGGCGATCAGGGTGCTGCGCATCCTGACGGCCGGCACCGTCACCCACACCAAATCCACATCCTGAGGGAGGGCCGCGTCGTACCTCTGGTGCGACGGGCAGGGAGAGCTACTCGGCGGGAATTTGCGCCGGCTTTTCGGCGAGCCGGCTCAGCATCGCTTCGGCTTCGGCGCCGCGCTCTGAGCGCACGATGAAGCCGCCGCCGAAGACGCGGGCCTCGTTGCCGTCGTCGGAATAGAGCACGCAGGCCTGTCCGGGCGCGATGCCCGATTCGCCATCGGCCAGCTCGACCGAGGTCACGCCTGCCTCGTGGCGCAGCATGGCCGGCCGTGGCGGCCTGGTCGAGCGCACCTTGGCGAACAGCTCTATGCCGCCGGCGGGCACATCGGCGAGCGCGGCGTCTCCCAACCAGTTCATGTTGCGCAGATAGATCTTGTGCGTCTCCAGCGCTTCGCGCGGGCCGACCACGACACGGGCGCGCTCGGCGTCCAGATGGACGACATAGAGCGGCTCGCCGGACGCGATGCCGATGCCACGGCGCTGGCCGATCGTGTAGCGCAGAATGCCCTCGTGGCGGCCGAGCACCCGGCCGTCGATATGGACGATGTCGCCCGGGTTGGCGGCAGCCGGCTTCAGCTTGGCTATGATGTCGGAATATTTGCCCTGCGGCACGAAGCAGATGTCCTGGCTGTCCTGTTTGGCGGCGACCGTCAGCCCCATCTCCTCGGCGATGGCGCGAACCTGCGGCTTCGACAGGCCGCCGAGCGGAAAGCGCAAATAGTCGATCTGCGCCTGCGTGGTGGCGAACAGGAAATAGCTCTGGTCGCGGTCGGCGTCGACCGGCCGGTAGAGGGCGCGGTGGGCGCCATTGGCCCCGGAGCGGATGTAGTGGCCGGTGGCCAGCGCGTCGGCGCCGAGATCCTTGGCCGTGGCCAGAAGATCGGCGAATTTGACCGTCTGGTTGCAGGAAACGCAAGGAATGGGTGTTTCGCCGGCGACATAGCTCTCGGCGAAGGGGTCGATGACCGCCTTGCGGAACCGCTCCTCATAGTCGAGCACATAATGCGGAATACCCAGCGTCTCAGAGACGCGGCGGGCATCGTCGATGTCCTGGCCGGCGCAGCATGATCCGGCCCGATGCGTTGCCGCGCCATGATCATAGAGCTGCAAGGTAACGCCGACGACATCATAGCCCTCGCGCTTCAACAGGCCGGCGACCACGGATGAATCGACGCCGCCCGACATGGCGACGACAATGCGGGTCTCTTCGGGACGTCTGGGAAGGTCGAGACTGTTCATGGTGCTTTCATTCTGCGGCAGCTCAAATGCCAATGTCGAGAATATAGGTCAAGCTTTCATGCGGCGCCAGCTTGCAGGACGACCGCGGCGTATGGCGAACGCTGTGAGTGGGTACATTCCTTCCGGCTAAAACAGGGTTTCCAGCCGGATATTTCAAATGCCCGCTAAAAGACTAACGCGGCGTTCACGATCCTTACCTAGTCATTAGGGTCTGCTTAGGCAATTTTTAAAGCTGTGGCGGTAACGTGGCGGGGATTGGGTCTTTGAGTTTTTTGTAGAGAGTACGATGACCGATCTGGTTAGACCTAGAGTCAAATACGTTATCGGGCCTGACGGCAGCCCTCTTACGATTGCCGATCTGCCGCCGACGAACACGCGTCGCTGGGTTATCCGGCGCAAGGCGGAAGTGGTTGCAGCGGTGCGCGGCGGACTTTTGAGCCTTGAAGAGGCATGCCAGCGCTACAAGCTGACCACGGAGGAATTCCTGTCCTGGCAAGCGTCGATCGACGAATACGGCCTTGCCGGGCTGCGCACCACGCGCATCCAGCAATACCGGCACTAGGCCGGCCTCAGCACGATAGAAGGGCGCGGCATGCCGCGCCCTTTTGCTTTCGGCGTCGCCGCTCAGACCGTCAGCGCTACCTTGCCGCTCGGCTTGGTGGCGAGAAAGGCGTGGGCGGCTCCCGCCTGGCCGAGCAGAAAAGTCCTGGCCACGTGGACCGCAAGCTTTTGCGCGTCGATCAACCCGGCGAGCTCAAGCAGGCCCTCGCGGTCGGGCACGACCGACATGCGCTCGACCCTGATATCGCGCGAACTGGCGTCGGGGCGGGTGGCGTCACTGACGTCGAGCAATGATACCAGCACGCCGCCGGGCTTCAGCACCTTCAGCGAGCGATCGGCATGGTCGCCGCCCACCGGCTCCAGCACCACGTCGATGTCCCTGATCTGGCTGGTGAAATCACCCTTGGTGTAGTCGATCACCTCATCGGCGCCGAGCTTGTGTACGAAGTCGAGCTTGCCCGGGCTGGCCGTGGCGACGACGTAAGCACCACGCGCCTTGGCGATCTGCACGGCCAGATGGCCAACGCCGCCAGCCCCGGCGTGCACCAGCACGCGCTGGCCTGATTTCAGTCGGCCATGGCGGAGCCAGGCGGTGAGACCGGCCAGCGGCAATGCGCCGGCCTGGATGTGGTCCGCCCGCGTCGGCTTCAGCGCGATCTCATCGGCCGGCACGGCCGCCAGTTCGGCGTAGGCCGCGGCCTGCTTGGGGAAGCGCGGCATGCCGAACACTTCGTCGCCGACCTTGAAGCTGGTGACGCCGGCGCCCAGTGCCTCGACCGTCCCCGTATCCGGTCATTCCGCCGCGCGTCGAATATGAACTGACCGAGCTCGGCCTCAACCTGGCGGGACTGCTTACCTAGATCAGATCATGGGCGGAGCAGCATGCGCCCGATATCAAGGATGCCCGCGCAAGGGCGATCGCCGGAAACGAGGTGGACTGGGCTGCCTAGGTCTTGCGTGCCACCTGCGCTTTCGTGGCGGCCGCCGGCGCCGGAATTCAGGCTGTCGCCCGACAGGGTGTGCGCTTGTGCGCGCGCCAAATAGCGCCGATGTCGGCTGGTTCAGCCGATCATGGCGCTGCGGCCACCGGTTTCGGCTTCGCGAATCTTGGTATCGCGCGATTCCAGCATCTCAGCCTTGGAAAGCTCCGCTTCAGCTTCGCCGAGTAATGATTCGGCGGCGCTTCTCTGCTGGGCGAGGTCGCCTTGCGAGTTCCTGAGATTGTCGCGGCGCAGGCGCGCGGCCTTGGCGAAGGTCGGATAGGCGAAATGATTGATATCTGTGATGCCGGCTTTCTTTTCCTCGGCGGTGATCTGAAGCTCCAGTTCGACGGCCATGCGCTCGAACTCGGCGATCATCGTGTCGAGTTGCAGCATCTGGCGACGCTTCTCATTCACCTGAAACTGTTTCAGCCGAACGAGGTTTTCACGTGACTTCATGATTCGGTACTCCCGGAAACGCACACCCGCACATATCGTCCAAACCACTTGAAAAGGCCCAAGCGCTGCCCGTATCCACCGGCTTTCCCCGCACTATAGGAAACAAAACCCTAAAGTTTTTTGCCGACGGTAACCATTCGTTTACGGGCATTGTTAATCATACGTGTCAGGGCTTAAGGCCGGGTAAAAATTCCGGCCGCCGAAGCGAAGCCGCGTCGATGAGTCCCTGGAGTCACTTAGTCCAGGTTATTAATGTGTCGCATTAGGAATTTTGGTCTGTGATTCGTTATTAGATTCAAGAGGGTGTAGAAAGGGGTTAAAAAATCTGATACCGTATTGGACGGGAAATTAGGTTTTGTTAACCATTCGATGGCAGCCTCTATACCAGGCAACCACTGCTCCGGGGCAGGACGGGTCGTGAAATGGTCCGGCGGCAGAAAAGGGGAATGAAATGCGTGTTCTGCTGATAGAAGATGACAGTGCAACCGCACAAAGCATCGAGTTGATGCTGAAATCGGAAAGTTTCAACGTCTATACGACAGACCTCGGCGAAGAGGGTGTCGATCTGGGCAAGCTCTACGACTACGACATCATCCTTCTCGACCTCAACCTGCCAGACATGTCTGGCTACGAGGTCTTGAGAACGCTTCGCCTCTCCAAGGTAAAGACGCCCATCCTGATCCTCTCCGGCATGGCCGGCATCGAGGACAAGGTACGCGGCCTCGGTTTCGGCGCTGACGACTACATGACCAAGCCGTTCCACAAAGACGAGCTGGTGGCGCGCATTCACGCCATCGTGCGCCGCTCCAAGGGTCACGCCCAGTCGGTCATCACCACGGGCGATCTGGTCGTCAACCTCGACGCCAAGACCGTCGAGGTCGGTGGCCAGCGCGTGCACCTCACCGGCAAGGAATACCAGATGCTGGAGCTGCTCTCGCTGCGCAAGGGCACCACCCTCACCAAGGAAATGTTCCTCAACCACCTCTATGGCGGCATGGACGAGCCGGAACTGAAGATCATCGACGTCTTCATCTGCAAGCTGCGCAAGAAGCTCGACGCCGCGTCCGGTGGCCAGAACTACATCGAGACCGTCTGGGGCCGCGGCTATGTGCTGCGTGAACCGGAAGACATCCGCGTCAGCGCCTGAGCGCGACCGGCAGAGCTTTTCTTAAAAAACCTGGCCATGTGAACTGACCCCCGAAAGTTGGACGCAACCTTCGGGGGTTTTGCACTGTGGACTGATAATTATTTGTTTTTGCACTGCGAGGCGGCGGACCGCCACGCGGTTTGCCTGGCGTAGCTTCCGTTCAGGCCGCGATCTTCAAAGCACGAAAGCGTTCGAGCAGTTGCGGGCGATTAAAGGGCTTCAACAGATAGCCCTGGGCGCCGGCGCGCTTGGCCCGCATGATCGACGCGATATCGAGCTCAACCAGTGAGATCAGGATCTGCGGCTTGATCGGGCTTTCCATCGCGCGTAGGCGCCGGATGAGGTCGATCGCCTGCACGTCCGGCAGGGCGCCATCGATGACTATGATGTCGGGCATGTCGGCGGCGCACATCTCCAGTGCGTCAAGCCCGCTGGCTGCCTCGATGACCATCATGTCGGAACCGCCCAGGATGCGTTTTGCAACCTTCCTGATGACGCTTGAATCGTCGACGAACATGCAGCGTTTCATTTCCGGGTCCTCTTTGCCCTTGGACAATCCGGTCGTGCGGGGCATCTGCGGCGTAGCCTAGACCGATCTGGTAAAGAAGCTGAAAAGCCGTTAGGTAAAATTTTTGCAAAGATGCCGTTAGGCTAATTTTTCCTTGCGGATGCTTCGACGTTGCCGGCGTGTCAAAGATCATCGCGCCCGATTGCCGTGTCAATAAAATATTTCAGATTGAAATACTTTGTTCGGTCGCGCTGCCGCGCCGATTTCAGACCACCGAAAGGACTATTTCTTCAGCCGTTGCATGGATCGAAATCGTCATGTTGGCCTCGCGGGCCAGCAGCAGCGTGTAATAGGGCTGCACCGAATGAGCGTCGATCGGCTCCTCCGGCTTGTGACCGGAATGCAGTTCGAGGAATTTCGGCGGCACACGCAGCATCGGCCCGCTTGCCGAAAGCGAAAAACGCGGCTCGGTTTCGAGATTTTCGAGCGTCACCACCAGCTTGCCGCCGCGCGGGATGGCGGCATTGGCGACCAGGAGCAGGTTGAGCAGCAGCTTGACCTTGTTCTTGGGCAGCAGCGCGCGGATTCCGTTCCAGACCAATTCGGGCTTTTCGTTCTTGAGGAAGGCAATGGCGACGGCCTCGGCATCTCCGGTATCGATCATCATGCCCGCCGAACCGGCGGCGCCGAAGGCGATCCGGGCGAACTGCAAGCGAGCCGAGGCGTTCTTTGCACTCTGGCGGATGAGCCGCATGGCGTCTTCGTCGGCGCCGCCCTCGTCGAGCAGTTCAAGCCCGTTATTGATCGCGCCGACCGGCGAGATGATGTCGTGGCAGACGCGGCTGCACAAAAGCGCCGCCAGATCGGGAGCGGAAAGGGTGAACAGTTCGGCCATCGGCGAAATCCCTGCAAAATCTTCCAGTTCGTGGCCGAGCGATCGATCTTCGCGCCTGCCCACACGAATCACGCTTCAACCCAAGGCTTTCTGAATACACAGCGCCCGCGCATGCAGCAACAAATCCAAATTGTCGTCATGGCATATGGCGCATTCACGCAGGCTGCGTGTCCCCTTGAGCGGCCAAACAGCCTTCGAACCGCCATCTTCATGTGGGAGTTTAATGGTTGAAAAAGGATTACGGCATAGTTTGCCCCTAACAGTCATCCTTAACGGCCGCCTAAAGAGCCGTACGGATGCGAGGCGTCGGCGAAAGTGCTTCATGACGGAGATTGGAAGCATGTTTTCCCGATTGTATGACCGGAGTTTTCTCCGTGCCCTCTCAATGGCGTTCACGCTCATGGGCGTTCTCGTCTTCACGACATCGCCCTTGCGGGCCCAGGAGTACACCGCTCAGGAGATTGTCGATTCCGGCCACAAGTTCTTCGGCGCGACGTCGGGCGGGTTGGCCACGGTCGTGGAGAAGATTTTCGCCTCCTACGGTTTGCCTAACGGCTATCTGCTCGGCGAGGAGGGATCCGGTGCGCTGATCGGCGGCCTGACCTATGGCGAAGGCACGCTCTACACCAAGAATGCCGGCGATCACAAAGTGTTCTGGCAAGGCCCGTCGCTGGGCTGGGATTTCGGCGGCGAGGGGTCACGCGTGATGATGCTGGTCTACAATCTCGACGATGTCGGCAAT
This sequence comes from Mesorhizobium sp. B2-5-13, assembly GCF_006440535.1. NCBI lineage: Bacteria > Pseudomonadati > Pseudomonadota > Alphaproteobacteria > Hyphomicrobiales > Phyllobacteriaceae > Mesorhizobium > Mesorhizobium sp. B2-5-13. The sequence continues at coordinate 43,114 of NZ_VFUI01000018.1, forward strand.
CTCTACAATCGCTATGGCGGCGTCGCCGGTTCGGCCTATGTGGTGGCGGGTGTCGGCTTCAACGTGCTGAAGAACAACAATGTGCTGCTGGTGCCGATCCGTACCGGCGTCGGCGCCCGGCTCGGCGTCAACCTCGGCTACTTGAAACTGACCGAGCGGGCGACTTGGAACCCGTTCTGATCTGTCCGATGATGAAGACGTGGACCGTTCGACCGGATTCCCGAGCCACGACCCGAATGAGCCGCGGCAAGCCCTTGCCGCGGTGCCGGATTTCCGCCATGCCAAGATGGCACAGTCCAGCCTTCCAAGTTGTCGTCGATAACGGGTAGTCCTTTGGTTCAGTCGGTCCTGTTCTTTGCCCTTGGCTTTCTCTGTGCCGGCTTTCTGGCGCTGATGGTGGCTCCGGCCGTCTGGCGGCGTGCCGTCGCCCTGACCCGCAGGCGCATCGAAGCCTCCATCCCGCTGACGCGAGCTGAAATCCAAGCCGACAAGGACCGGATCCGGGCCGAGTACGCCATGTCGACGCGCCGACTTGAAATCAACGTCAAGACGTTGCGCGAGAAAGTGGCCGAACAACTCGTCGAGATCAATCGCGGCCACGAGGCGCTAAAGGGGCTGGCGGTCGAGCGCACGGAGAAGAACCATGCGCTCGCCGAACTCGGCGCCAAGAGCGAAGCGTTGCGGCAGCGCGAAGAAGAACTGCATCAGCTTTCGGAGCGGCTCAAGGAAACCGAACGAAAACTGGAAAGGCGGGCGCTCGATCTCGAGAAGCTGGAGCACATGTATGACGATGCCAGTTTTGCCTCCAGCAGCCGCCAGATCGAGCTCGTGGCCCGCGAATCCGAATTGCAGAAGCTCGCCAGCGACATCTCGCTGCTGCGCGGCCAGCGCAAGGAAGCGGACCGGCGCAGCCAGGAGATCGCGGCCGAAAGCAAGGCCGCACGCGATGCCCTGAAGGCCGAGAAGAGAAGGGCCGCCGAACTCGACAAGAAGGTCGAGCGGCTGCTCGCAACGCTCGCCGACCGTGAGGACAAGCTTGATCGGCGCGAAAAGGAGTTGGCGCGGTTGCGGGAAAAAGCGAAAGCCGAGGACGGCGCATCGGCCTTGCGGCTGGTCGGCAAGCCCGATGAAGCGGGTCGGCACGACGAGGCCGGCAAGCGCGACGACGTGGACCGGGCGATTGCCAGGCTCGACGGCGACCGCGAGCGGCTGGAGGCCAGGCTTATGGCGCTGGCGCGTGAGAACAAGCGCCTGAAGGCGGACCTCGGCGCCGCGGCATCGTTGGGCTTGACGAATGGCAATGGCGCCGCGCTGCGTGAGCAGATGAACGAACTGGCTGCGGAGGTCGTCCATCTGACTGCCAAGCTCGAGGGCCCTGATTCGCAGATCGCCAAGGCGCTGGCGGCACCGCAGGAAAACCGCTCCGCCGGCCATGACCGCAGCCTCGCCGACCGCGTACGCGCCTTGCAGAAAGCAGAAGCCGACTGACGCGGTGCGGGCTAGCCACCTTCGTCGCACTCAAATCATCGTCAGTGCGAGAAATGATGCAGGGCAATGGCCGAGGCGGCAGCGACGTTCAAGCTGTCGAAGCCTTTCGACATGGTGATCCGTACCGTTTGCAAGCGGGAAAGCAGGCTTTCGGGCAGGCCTTCACCCTCGGTGCCGAGGTAGAGCGCCAGCCGCTCGCCGCGCGGTGCATCGCGAATGTCGATCCGGCCGCGCGGTGACAGTGCGAACTGGTCATAGCCCCGCCGATCGAGACCCGCCGTGAATTCCGCCGTGTCTGTGAAGGACGCGAAAGGGATCTTGAGCGCGGCGCCGACCGAAACCCGGATCGCCTTGCGGTACAGCGGGTCGCAGCATGTCGTGTCCATCAGCACAGCGTCGGCGCCGAAAGCGGCGGCATTGCGGAAGATTGAACCCATATTGTCATGGTTGGCGATGCCGACAAGCACGACGACCAGAGCTTGGGCGGGCAAGGCATCCAGCAATGAGGCGGCCGGGTGCGGTGCTTCCTTGCGGCCGATGGCCAGGATGCCGCGATGCATATGGAATCCGGCAATCGCGTCCATCACCGCACCGGCGACGACGTAGACCGGCAGGTCCGCTTGTGCCTTGCGCAGCATGTCCTCCAGGCCGCCAAGCCTGTTTTCCAGGATCAGGATGGATTCGGCGCTGAAGCGGCGCGACGACAAAAGCAGGTCGAGCACCACCTTGCCTTCGGCGACGAAACGGCCTTGCCGGCCCGCCAGATCGCGCTCGCGGATATCGAGATAGGCAGCGACACGCGGGTCGCGTGGATCGTCGATGCGTATTGGGTCCATGTCCCGCTCAACAATCATGTCCCGCTCAACAATAAAGAGCGTGGCTCGTGTGCCGGGAAAGACACACGAGCCACGCTCCGGAGATCGTCAGCGAGGTAAGCGGCCGCGGCAGCGTGCGGTCAAGTCCCGGCGCGGCGCAACCTCTGCGCCATCTGGGACAGATCTTCCTTGCCGCTGCCGAAAATGCCATCCAGCATGGTGAGCAGTTCGCGCACCGCATCGGATTTGCAGGAATAGTAGATCATCTGACGATCGCGCCGGGTGTCCACGATGTCGAGCGCCCGCAACTTGGCCAGGTGCTGCGAGAGAGCGGATTGGCTGAGCATCACCTTTTCGGCGATGGCGCCGACCGACATTTCACCGTCGATCAGATAGCTCATGATCAACAGCCGTTTTTCGTTGCCCATCAGCATCAGAAATTCGGCAGCCGATTCGGCGTTGGCGATTAGCTTTGTCGAGACCATTGATGCCCCATGCTGTTTGCTCATCGAGGCGCCATGGGGGCAATGGTGCCTGAATCCATAAATTCACTTGTGAAGGTGCCGACGAGTCAGCACCACATCTAAGCCTAGAACATTTCTTTCAAATCTCAAGCGTTGCTTTTGATCAAATGCAATTTAGTCGCGTCTTATACCTCCGATGCGGCCCTGCCGGCCCTGGCCATGGCAACCAGAACGAGACGCAGTTCCGACACCGTTATCAAAGGTTGTGGAAAAAATACCCGGCAAGTATTGTCCCCCGACACCAGATCGATGCCTTCGGCGTCCAAACCGGCAATGGTCCAGCCGCCGCCGGGTGCCTTGGCGAAATGACAGGCATAGACGGCGATAGCGTCGAGATGGTCCGCATTCATGTGCTCGACGGCCGATTGTTCGCTTCCGGCGAGTTCCTCGATGATGGGCCCAATGGTGAGAAGGTCGAGCCGTTCGAGCTGATAGGCCTTGCCGAAGCCGCCGTTGAGGCTGGCGTGTTGCGGCTCAAGGCGAAAGATCGAAAAGTCGCCGAGCCCGACATAGAGGCTCGCCTTGGGATTGCGGTTGAGATAGCGGCGCTCGGCACGGGCATGCGCCTGCGAGCCGCGCTCCAGCCGCGATGCCTGGCAGGCCAGCGTCAGCCGCGGATGCGCCAGCGGATCGCCTTTGCCGGGCTCGCCGAGCAGCAGGGAACAGCGCGGATCGGCAAGCAGCGCTGACGTGTGCGCCGCGAGCATCGACACCAGGACAAGCGGTGCGCCGTCGATGTCGGTGGCGATGCCGACCCGGCTCGCCAGTGGCGATCCGGTCCTTGGTTCCAGCACCGCCAGGGCGCCGAAGCGGGCGCTGCGCAGAAGCGTTTTCGCCAACCGGATCGCCTCGGCGTCGGTCTCGCGGATCACATCCTTCTTCCGGTCGCCCAAGGTTCTCGTCCTGCTAAGTTGATTTTCCTATTCCACTTATCGGCCGACGTGCCGAACATGGCAAGGTGAGGCACCCGCCGCATTTCGCGCCGTTGGGCGCACGCTCTATTTCGGCGCCATGCGGATGGCGCCGTCGAGACGGATGGTCTCGCCGTTCAGCATCTGGTTTTCGACAATGTGCAGCGCAAGCGCGGCATATTCGGATGGTTCGCCAAGGCGGGACGGGAAGGGCACGGCGGCGCCCAGCGAATCCTGCACGTCCTGCGGCATGCCGGCCATCATCGGCGTCTTGAAGATGCCGGGCGCGATGGTGCAGACCCGGATGCCGGAACGGGCGAGATCACGCGCCACCGGCAGCGTCATGCCGACCACGCCGCCCTTGGAGGCGGAATAGGCCGCCTGGCCGATCTGCCCGTCATAGGCGGCGACCGAGGCAGTGTTGACGATGACGCCGCGCTCGCCGCCCTGCAGCGGCTCGAGTTTCGCGGCGCGGTCGGCAACCAGGCGGATCATATTGAAGGTGCCGATCAGATTGACCTCGATAACCTTGCGGTACTGGTCGAGCGGATGGGGTCCATCCTTGCCGATCGTCTTCACCCCGATGGCGATGCCGGCGCAATTGACCAGAATGCGCGGCTCGCCCAGCCTGGCGGCGACATCGGCGAGGGCGGCGGCGCCATTCTCGGCACTTGCAACATCGCACTGGACGGCGATGCCGCCGACCTCGGCAGCAACCTTGGCCGCGCGCTCGATGCCGACATCGAGGATGGCGACGCGGGCCCCTTTGGCGGCAAGCGCGCGAGCGGTCGCCTCGCCGAGGCCGGAGCCGCCTCCGGTCACGATCGCGATCTGGCCGTTGGGGGTCATGGCGTCATCCTTCCTGTGAGTATGGGCTTTTCTATGAAAACAGGGACGGATCAGGCCCGGATCGACCGACAAGGTCAAGATGGAGCAGTTCGCCGTCTTGCAGAAACGGCGAACTGCGGAACCCGTTCACCTTCCTGAAGCTGCCCTAGGCGTGCTCGGCGACCCTGGCCTGGCTGGCGTGACCGACCTCGCCCATGAGCCTGGCAACCGCGCCCGGCGTGATCTCGTGCGACAAAAGGCGGTCGAGGTCGACAGGCCTCGGCATCGAGATCTGGCCGCGTGGAATGCGCTTGAAGCCGAGCGGCCCGTAATAGGGCTCGTCGCCGACCAGCATCACGGCGGGCGCACCGGCCTTGGCGGCCGCTTCCAGCGCGATTTTCACCAGCCGGCGGCCGATGCCGAGATTCTTGAAGGCGGGCCGCACCGCGAGCGGCCCGAGCATCAGCGCCCGGCCGGCACCGGCCGCAATGCGCGTCATACGCACCGAGGCGACGACGAGGTCGCCGTCGACCGCGACAAAGGACAGCGCGCGCTCGTGGCCGCCGGCCTCGCGGATCTTGTAGGCGGCCAGCACGAAACGGCCGGGGCCGAAGGCCTCGTCGTTGATGGCTTCGATTTCAGGATCGTGCGCCGGAGTTTCCGGCAGGTACTTCACGTCGGCAAGGCTCATGGTCGTTGCGTTCCGGTAGAGGAGGAAAGGTTGCTGCAAACGGCAGCGTTCGCCAGTCAGCGCTTCATCAAGCGCGGGCGTCCTTTCGTCGTCGGTCAAACCGGATCAAGGCAAAGTCGAACATGCGGAGTGTCCGCTAGCATCAATTTTCGCCCGCCGCAATCGACGGCTTCGCTGGCCCTACCGATTGACGGTCTGTTCAGCCCTGGATGATTTCCGCCTTGCCGCATCGCGCCTTACATGACGGGAAACGCGAAAGGACAATTCATGGGATTGCTCGTCGATGGCAAATGGCAGGACCGCTGGTACGACACGAAAAACAGTGGCGGCAAGTTCGTGCGGGCGCAGTCGCAGTGGCGCGACTGGATCACGCGCGACGGCATACCGGTCGAAGGCCGCAGCCGCGGCTTCAGGGCGGAGCCCGGCCGCTATCACCTCTATGTCTCACTCGCCTGTCCCTGGGCGCACCGGACGCTGATCTTTCGCGCGCTGAAGAAGCTGAACGCCATTATTTCGGTATCGGTGGTGCACCATTTCATGGGTGCTGATGGTTGGACGTTCCTGGCCGAGGACGGCGCGACAGGGGACACGCTCTACGGCCTCGACTTCCTGCACCAGATCTACACCAGGGCCGATCCGGCCTATTCGGGCCGGGTGACGGTGCCGGTGCTATGGGACAAAAAGGAACAGACTATCGTCTCCAACGAATCCTCCGAGATCATTCGGATGCTCAATTCGGCCTTCGACGAATGGGGTGATGCCAGCCTCGATTTTTACCCGGAAGCCTTGCGTGGCGAGATCGACGCAATCAACGCGCTGGTTTATCCCGCCATCAACAATGGCGTCTATCGCGCCGGTTTCGCCACCACGCAAACGGCCTATGAGGAGGCGTTCGGCGAGCTGTTTTCGACGCTCGATGCGCTGGAAGATCGCCTTTCCAGGCAACGTTATCTGGTTGGTGACCGCATTACCGAGGCCGACTGGCGGCTGTTCACCACTCTGGTGCGCTTCGACCCGGTCTATGTCGGCCATTTCAAGTGCAACCTGCGCCGCATCGCCGACTATCCGAACCTGTCGAACTATCTGCGCGACCTCTATCAGGTGCCTCGTGTCGCCGAGACGGTGAACCTGCACCACATCAAGGCGCATTATTACGGCAGCCACGCGATCATCAATCCGACCCGGATCATACCGGTCGGGCCGGCGCTCGACTATGGTGCGCGGCATGATCGGGGGCGGTTCAGGAAGGCTGCAGCCTGACCTACCAGTAAGCCGATGCCGGCTCGCCCCTAAAAACCTCAGCGATCCGCCGCAGCGTTGCCGGCGTCGTGCTTTCCGGCAAGCGATCGAGCGGGAAAAAGCCGGCCTCGGCGATTTCATGGTCGGGCAGTTTCGGCGCGGTTTGGCTGAAATGCTCGACCAGGTAGAAGCCGACATGGTCGCGGGGGCTGGCGCGGCGGTTGAAATGCATCGATCTGAAAACCGGTGGCGCGGCCAGCGCGATGTTGCCTTCCTCGGCGAGTTCGCGGGCCAGCGCCTCGGTCATCGTCTCGCCGATCTCGACGCCGCCGCCGGGAAGCTGCCAGCCCGGCACATAGGTGTGGCGAATGAGGAAGACGGAATTGTTGGAGGCATCGTGGATCAGGCCGCGCACACCGAGCGTCATCGGCCGTCGCAGCACGAAATAGAGATGGAACAGCCGGGCTCTCAAACCCGCCCAGCCGGTCTGGCGGAACGGAGCCTCCTCATCGGTCGCCATCAGTAGCGAAACCGTGGGTGGAAAGCCGCGTGCACGTCGCCTATGAAGGAGGAATGTTCAGGCTCGCGCATATTTCCGATGTCCATCTGGGGCCGCTCCCCGATGTATCCTATCGCGATCTCGCGTCCAAGCGCGTGCTCGGCTACGTCAACTGGCAGCGCAATCGCCGCCGCCACATGCACGATGCCGTCATCGACGCCATCGTCACCGACATCAAGGCGCAAAACCCGGACCATCTCGCCGTCACCGGCGACCTCGTCAACCTGGCGCTCGACGGCGAGATCGAGATGGCCAAACACTGGCTCGAGACGCTGGGGCCGCCGCATGATGTTTCGGTCGTGCCGGGAAACCATGATGCCTATGTGCCCGGTGCCTTCGACAAGATCTGCCGGTCATGGGCGGCGTGGATGAGCGGCGACGGTGTCAACACGCCGGTCGACCGCAATGCCTTCCCCTATCTGCGCGTGCGCGGCAACGTCGCGCTGATCGGCGTCTCGACGGCGCGCGCCACGGCGCCTTTCATGGCCAATGGTTTCTTCATGGAGGAGCAGGCGGCTCGGCTCGGCAAGATCCTCGAGAGCACGGCAAAGCAGGGGCTGTTCCGCGCCATCATGATCCATCACCCCCCGGTGCGGGGCGCCGTCTCCCAGCACAAGCGGCTGTTCGGCATAGCCCGCTTTCACAAGATCATCCGCCGTCACGGCGCGGAGCTTGTTCTGCACGGCCATTCACATCTGCCGTCGCTGTTCCAGATCGGGCTCCGCGGTGCGAAGGTCCCGTTCGTCGGCGTCGCCGCCGCCGGCCAGGCGCCAGGCGGCAAACATCCCGCCGCGCAGTACAATCTGTTCGAGATCGACGGCGAAAAGGGAAACTGGCGTATCCACCTGACGCGGCGCGGCTTGACCGGGCCGTCCCTACCGCCTGCCGATCTGCAGACCCTGGAGCTCGGTGTCGAGGCCGACGCGGCTATGGCCGCCAGTTGAGAACCATGGCCGCGAGGCGGTCCCAGAACAGCGCAGCCGACACCGCGAGACCAACCAGTCCGCCGGCGGCGATCAGCCCAAGGCCGGACAGGAAGGCCGACCAGCCCTTGCCTTGCGTCGACGCTCGCAGCGGCGGCTCGGCTTCCGCGACCTTGGCGCGTCTCATGCCGGCGACCGCCGGCTCGACGCCACCCTCCATCATCCTCTGGCGTTCGACGATGCGCTCGGCGACATAACGCGTCACGGAATCGGCGACAGGTTTCATCTCGGTCGATTCGGCAAGCACGACCCGGCCAACGCGTGTGTCCTTGAGGAAGCGGTAGGTGCGGCGGTCGCGCCCCATCGCGACATGGCTGACGGCGTCGATCCACAGGCGCGGCTGTAGCCCGGAGGAGACGACAAAGTCGAAATTGTCCATGTCGGCCGGAACGTCGGCAAAGACGGGTGCGAGGTCCGCGGCCAGGAGGTCGAGGCGCATGCGGTGCGCCTCGCGCATGTCGACGACGACATCGTCGCGGTCAGCGAAGGCGTTCTTCACGTCACGGATGGCGTCGGACAGTTTGCTTGATGGATCGATCTTCTCGCCTGCGTCCTTCATCGGCGTCGGCCTCGCGGGTTTGGTTAACATGCAGTTAACACAGCCGCCGGCAAAATGCACTGGCGAGATCAAGGCGGGGGAGGCGTCCGGGCGGGGTCGCGCGGACGTGTCAACCGGTCGCGGCGAGTTTCGGGCGCAAGGGCCTGGCGCGGCGGTTCATGTTGCGCTGGATGATCGTGGCGACCAGATCGGGCGCCTCCTCGATCAGCATATGGCCAGCTCCCAGCACGTGGTGCACGTGAAATTGCGCGGGCAGATTATCCGTGTGGGTAAAGGGCAGCACAGAGTCGTCGCTGCCCCATACCACCATCACCGGCATGGCCAGCGTTTCCAACCGGTCGCGCGGGATGACGCCCTGCCGGTCGTTGCTGGTCATGGCGGCAGCAATCTCGATGAATTTCTCCACTTGGCCGGGTCGCTCGCGCATGTCCCCAAGGGCGTCCACGGTGTGATCGATGGGCCGCGTCAGTGGTCCCGACATCGCGACGAGGCACGCCCGGATGTCGGGTGGGCGCCTTGCGGCGGCAAAGCGGCGCAACAGCGGACCGTTGATCTCCGCGCCGAAGCCGCCAGGCGCCAGAAGCGTCAGCGACGCCACCTTCTGGGGCTCGGCCAGCGCCATCAACGCCGCCACCGCGCCGCCCATCGAGTGGCCCACCAGATGAACGCGCTTCAGAGATCGCGCGGTGAGATCGGCCAGGACGGCCCTTGCCGCCACCTTGGCCGGGCCGGCGCCGGGGAAATCGAGCGACTGCCCGTGCCCCGGCAAGTCATAAGCGAGTGTGCGAGCGGCAGGCAACAGCGACGGGACCACTTCGTGCCAAATATCGTGGCAGCCGCCGAAACCATGCAGTAGAACGATGGTCTTCGAACCGGCACCTTGTTCGGTGGCATGAAGCGATGAAATCATGAAGCTGGGGACTTGCTGCAGGGCTATGAGAAACGCGAGACCACGGTCAATTGTGGCTGGATTGCGCCTCGTCCTGCGCGATGGCCAGTAAAATTTTCGCGATTTGTACGGTTGATGACAGAACTCGCCAGCTGACCGATATTCGGTGATCGGTGCGTACGAAATCGACAATGTCAGCGGGACAAGCCGTGGATATCGCTTGGCGTTAGCCAGCGCTGCCGAGTCCGGCGGCGCGTAACGCGCCGACCAAGCGCTCGGTCAGATCGGCCGGATATTTTCGGTCAACGAAGGTCGCGCGCGGATTGGCGGCGAATTTTGGAAATTTGGCGTTCAGCTCGTCGAGCAGCTTGCGCGCCAGATTGTCCTGACCGGCGATCTTGGCGCCGATCAGCCGGGCGGCAAGATAGTGCGATTTCGTTGCGGTTGTTCTCAAAGAGGAACTGGCGATCGCCGCCTTGTTCGTGTCGCCCAGCATGAGTTCGCCGGCGAAAAGTCCAAAATCCCACCATGTCGGATGACCGCTGGAGGCGTCCACGGCCTGGGCCAGGATCGGCGTCCCCTCGGCATACCGGCCGGCGAAAATCAGTCCGTAGCCGTAGGCGGCAGCCATGGCTATATCATAGTGGTTAAGATCGTAGGCCTTGCGCATCCAGCGCAGCGCCTCGTCGGCATTGCCAAGTCGCGAATAGATGTAGCCATAGGCGCGATGCGCGTTGGGGCTGGTCGGTCCCATCTGCACGGCGCGGTGGGCGAATGTAAGCGCCTTGTCGATCGTCGCATCCGGCGGGTAGGCGTAGTGGTCGTTCACGGCCTCGAGCTGCAACGAAGCGAGCTCGGAATAAACCAGCGACGATTTGGCGCCGTTTTCGGCGAGGTTTTCGAGGCAGCGATAGGCGGCCTCGTGGGTCCTGGCGTTCTGGTCGAGATAGTATTTGCCGTTGAACAACAGGCACTGCGTCAGGCCGGCTTGTATGCCGCTCTGTTCGAGATAGCTGTAGATCGTGCCGGAATCGGGAAGAGCGGACGTCAAGATGCCGGCTATACGGCTCTCGACGGCGGTCGGTGCGCTGTCGGCGGCGGTCAGGTTGCGCGACAAAAGCACCCGTCCGGTCGCCACGCTCTGCAGTTCGATCGTGATGTCACCCGTATCCGGTCCAGGCAGAATGTCGAAGATGAAGCTCGTGGCATTGGTGACCGGATCGGTCGTGTCGACCGTGTCGCGACCGATGAAGTCGATCGTATCGAAGCCGCTCAGGCCGGCGCGCAGTGTTGCGGCGACACGGCTGGCATCCGTGCCGCTGGCCTTGACGGCGATGTAGACGAGCGGCAAGTCCTCGCTGGACGACGCGACGCTGCCGGTCAGGCTCGCGGTCTCGAGCGTGGCCGCAAGGTCGCCGCCTGCCAGCAGCGCACCGCTGCCCTGACGCAGGATCAAAACGCCAAGCATGGCGATGACAACGGCGATCGCCATCCAGAAAAATCTAAGGTGACGTGCCACCGCCGGCGCCGACGCGACCATCGGTGCCGGCAAGGCAGCGGCCGGAATGGCACTTTCGGCAGTGTCGCGTTGCGCCGATGGAGCCGCCGCTCCGTTCTGGATGGCGGATTGGGACGTCTCCGGCAAGCGGATTGCATTGAGCTCATAGGCCGGGACATAGCCGCCGCGCGGAATGGCTATGCGGACAGGCTCGGCAACACCTTCATTGGCAAAATACTGCTGCAGCAAGTCGCGCAGCCGGCCGGCCTGAACCCGCACCACCGCGTCGGTCGAAGGATCGAAATCGCCATCCTTGCCAAAGACATCCATGGCGATGGAAAAGCCCTTGAGCCTATCGGCTTCGCCTGCCTGTTCGCGCTCGACAAGATAGCGCAGCAGCTTGCGTGCCCGTTCGGATCTTCCGAACGTTTCGCTGGCAAGCAGTCGCTCCAATGTTTCGCGCACTGCGGGGGCGGCAGGCGTGGCATGCTGCAAGTGTCGATCCTCTCGAAGTCGGCACAGGTTAAGGCACGGATCATATAATGCCCGCACCGCCATACAAGTATACACGCATTATGCGATCGCGTACCTCACCGGATATTTTTCCGGTGGTTAACGTCCGGGCCGGTGTCGGTCACGGGATGGTCGTGGGAGGCCAGTCGAGGCCAAAGCCTTGTGCGGGCTTGAAAAAATGGCGGCGCGAGGGGAGCTGCTCCTGCCTCCCGCGCCGCCGACCGCCGATGCTATCGCGCCTTGCGGCCGACGATACGGTTGGCCGCCGACGTCACCGCTTCCAGCGAAGCGGCGACGATGTTGGTGTTGATGCCGGCGCCGAACAGCTTGCCGCCGGGATATTCCATCTCGACATAGGAGATTGCCGACGCATTCGAGCCGCGCTGCATCGAATGCTCGGAATAATCGAGCACCGACATCTCGACGCCGACATGGCGCGACAGCGCATCGACGAAGCCGTCGATCGGGCCGGTGCCGGTGCCCGATATCGTCATTTCCTTGCCATTGTCGAGGATGACCGCCTCGACCACGCGCCGGCCCTTCACCTCGGTATCCGGATAGGTGTGGTGGTCGAGGAATTTCAGCCGGGCGCCCGGCTGGTCGACATAGGTTTCGAGGAAGCGGTCATGAATACGCTTTGCCGGCACTTCCTTGCCTTCGGCGTCGGTGATCGCCTGGATCGCCTGGCTGAACTCGATCTGCAGGTTGCGCGGCAAATTAAGGCCGTAATCGGCCTGCAGCACATAGGCGATGCCGCCCTTGCCCGACTGCGAGTTGATGCGGATGATGGCCTCATAGCTGCGGCCGACATCGGCCGGATCGATCGGCAGGTACGGCACTTCCCAGTGCGGCGTGTTGGCCTTCTTCAGCGCCTTCATGCCCTTGTTGATGGCGTCCTGGTGCGAGCCGGAAAAGGCGGTGTAGACGAGCTCGCCGACATAGGGATGGCGCTCGGGAATCTTCAGCTGGTTCGAATATTCGTAGACGTCCTTCATCCGGTTGATGTCGGAGCAGTCGATGCCGGGATCGACGCCTTGCGTGTACATGTTGAGCGCCAGCGTGACGATGTCGACATTGCCGGTGCGCTCGCCATTGCCGAACAGCGTGCCTTCGACGCGATCGGCGCCGGCCATCAGGCCGAGTTCGGTCGTGGCGATGCCGGTGCCGCGGTCATTGTGCGGATGCAGCGAGATGATCAGGTTTTCGCGGTTGTCGAGATTGCGACACATCCACTCGATGCGGTCGGCATAGATATTGGGCGTCGACATCTCGACCGTCGACGGCAGGTTGATGATCAGCTTGTTGTCAGGCGTCGGCCTGACGATCTCGGTGACGGCGTTGCAAATCTCCAGCGCGACCTCGAGCTCGGTGCCGGTGAAGCTCTCCGGCGAATATTCGAAGCGATAGCCGCCGCCGGCCTTGGCCGCCATCTCGGTGATCATCTTGGCGGCGTCGGTGGCGATGCGCTTGATACCGCCGACATCTTTCTCGAAGACGACACGGCGCTGCAACTCGCTGGTCGAGTTGTAGAAATGCACGATCGGGTTGGTGGCGCCCTTCAGCGCCTCGAAGGTGCGGCTGATCAGTTCGGGCCGGCACTGTACCAGCACCTGCAACGACACATCGGCCGGCACATTGCCTTCCTCGATGCACCAGCGGGCGAAATCGAAATCGGTCTGCGAAGCCGACGGGAAGCCGATCTCGATCTCCTTGAAGCCCATGTCGAGCAGCAGGCCGAACATGCGCGCCTTGCGCTCGTGGCCCATCGGATCGATCAGCGCCTGGTTGCCGTCGCGCAGGTCGACCGAGCACCAGATAGGCGCCTTGTCGATGACCTTCGAGGGCCAGGTCCGGTCGGTGAGGCCGACGGTAGGGTAGGGCTGATATTTTCGGGCTGCGTCCGGCATGCCCCGGCCACCTTGCTTGCCGGTAGCGGCCTCGCTGGCGCGGATGTCTTCTCGTGCGTTCATCGTCGTTTCTCCCGGCGGCTGGCGGGTCCACCTTTCAGGCGGATGTGGTGCCAAGCGGCGCCTTTACCAGAATTTCGTTCGCTTGATATGATTTGCCAAGGAGCATGCGCTTGCGCGGCGGTTCGACCGCCGGGCGCTCCTTCAGCGAACCCGGCGATCGCCGATAAGGCCGAGAAGAAGCAGGGTCGAGGCAAGCGCGCGCACGGTCTCGCCGGCAAAGCCGGTCCGACGGGAAGCGGTGGTGGCGCGCGTGTTCATGGCCGCTCTCATACAGGAGCGACCTGTTGGAGGCAAGCGGGGCCGAATTTTATCCCTAGCGTGGGTGCTCTTCCCCGCGCGCTGCAAATGCGCCAGACTTGACCGGTGGCGGGGTGCCGCCGGCAGGGGGTTGTCCATGAATTTCGTGTTCTTCTCGCCGCATTTTCCCGCCAATGGCGCCGATTTCTGCGACCGGCTGAAGAAGGCCGGCGCGACGGTGCTCGGCATTGGCGACGCACCCTTTGACGCTCTGGACAGCAAGCTGAAGGCAGCGCTTTCGGAATATTACCGCGTAGCCGACATGGAGGACTACGAGCCGGTGTTCCGGGCGATAGGGCATTTCATCCACAAATGGGGTCGCATCGACCGGTTCGAATCGCTCAACGAGCACTGGCTGGAACTGGAAGCCAACATCCGCACAGACTTCAACATCTACGGCACCAAGCTCGATTTCGTGAAGAATCTGAAGCGCAAGAGCCGTATGCGCGCCTTTTTCCGCAAGAGCGGCGTCGAGACGATCGCACAGCGCAAATGTTCCGACCGGGCCGGCGCCATGACCTTCATCCGCCGCGTCGGCTATCCCGTGGTGGTCAAACCGGACTCAGGCTCCGGCGCTTCGAACACGTTCAAGATCTCCAATGCGAAAGAGCTCGACCAGTTCTTCCGGGACAAGCCGGACGATGTGACCTTCGTCATGGAGCAGTTCATCGAGGGGCTGGTGGTGACCTATGACGGGCTGGTCAACCGCGACGGCGAGGTGGTGCTGGCGGCCAGCCACCGCTACGACCAGAGCGTCATGGATGTGGTCAACAAGGACCGCCACATGAGTTACACCTGCTTTCCCCGGATCAGGCCTGTCGTCGAGGAGGCCGGCCGCAAGATCCTGAAAGCATTCGGCGTGCGCGAACGCTTTTTCCACATCGAGCTGTTCGAGACCAGGGATGACCGTATCATCGCGCTGGAGGTCAACATGCGCCCGCCCGGCGCATGGATGACCGACGCTATCAACTACACGTTCGACATCGATGTCTACGCGGCGTGGGCGGACATGGTGGTCAAGGACGCCGCCGGCGGCCCTTATGAGGGCAAGTATTTCACCGCCTATGCCAGCCGCAAGCGCCACCTCGACTATTTGCACAGCCATGCGGACGTGCTAGCCGCGCACCGCGACAAGATCGTCCATCATCAGCCAATAGAAGAGGTTTTCAGCCGCGCCATGGGGAATTACGCCTACCAGATGCGCTCGAAGGATCAGGCGGAGCTGCGCGAGGCGGTGGCCTATATCCACGCGGAAAAGGCTTGAGGCCCATGGACATATCCTATCACAAGGCTTTCGCCCCCAAGCTCGGCCGCGACATGGAGTACAAGCGCTACGGCCATGCCGGCCGGCCTGTCGTGGTGTTCCCGACCTCGCAGGGCCGGTTCTACCAGTTCGAGGATTCCGGTGGGGTGGGGGCGCTCGCCGAATTCATCGACACCGGCCGCATCCAGCTGTTCACCGTCGACGGCATCGATTCGGAATCCTTCTTCGCCAGGCATGTCGATGCCGCGCACCGTATCGCCCGCCACGAGGCCTATTTCCGCTACCTACGCGAGGAGGCGCTGCCGGTATTTCTGGAAACCGCCGCGCAGGCCAATGGCGGACGGCGGCTGAAGCCGCTGTTCTCAGGTTGTTCGATGGGCGGCTACCATTCCTCGAACTTCGTCTTCCGTTTTCCCGAACTCGCCAGCGGCGTCATCTCGCTGTCGGGGGTCTATTCGGCGCGTGATTTCTTCGGCAAGGCGCTCGACGGGGACATCTTCTACAACTCGCCGCTCGATTATCTGCCAGGGATCGTCGACCCGAAGCTGCTGGCGCGGCTGAAGGCGCTCAGGCTGATCTTCTGCTGCGGGCAGGGCGCCTGGGAGGAGCGCATGCTGGTCGATACGCGCCAGCTGGAACAGATCCTGCGCGACAAATCCATTCCCGCCTGGGTCGATTATTGGGGTGGCGACGTCAGCCACGACTGGCCGTGGTGGCACAAGCAGCTGGCCTATTTCTTCGGCCGCTGGCTTGATGACGATCTGATGCACAGACTGGACTAGGTGCATTGATATCCAGCTGTCCTGCAAATGGCTGATGCCTACCCTTCCTGGCAGGCCGGCAGCGGCACGACCTCGTGTTCCGCCGCCGATCCGCGACGCAGGCCGAGAAAGACGACAAGGGCGGTGACAATGGTGATTGCCGCCAGCACGATCAGCAGCCTGTCGAACGCCGTTTCATAGGCCTCGACCAGAACGGTGGCGCCGGCCATCGGCAAATGTTGCGCGGTCTCGCCGACATTGCCGGTCACCAGCAATTGCGCGGCGGAGCCCGCATCGCTGGAAGACACAGCGCCTCGAGCGGCGAGTTGCGCGGCGGTGAAGCCTGACAGCGTCGCCATGACGATGGCCAGTGCCACACCCTCGCAAGCAACACGGGTGGTGTTGAAGATGCCGACCGCCATGCCGGCCCGCTCGGTCGGCACGACGCTGACGGCGAGCCCGTCCATCAATCCCCAGGGCAAGGCGATGCCGACGCCGATCAGGATCAGCGGCGCGACCAGCGCGACGCCGATCGATGGCGTCAGGCTCAGCCAGACCAAACCGGCCGCCGCGACGAGCAGGCCGACGCCGCAGATCGTGGCCGGAGCGATCCAGCGCGCCAGCTGGCCGGCGAGCAAGGGCAGGACCAGCAACGGTCCGGAGAGGCAGATCATCAATTGGCCGGCCTTGATTTCGCTCATCCCCTCGATACCGATGAAGCGGATCGGCAAAAGCACGAGCAGGACGACGAAGCCGTAGGCGGGCGCCGCCGCCAGGAACTGCACGCCGACGAAACGCGGATAGCGAAACAGGGTGAGATCGAGCATCGGCCGGCGCACGCGCCGCTCGACGACGACGAACAGCCCAAAGCAAAGGACGGCCACGCCGAGAAGCGTTACCACAAGAGGATCGGCCCAGCCGCTCTGCGGCGCCTGCAACACGCCATAGGTCAGGGAGGCCAGCGCGACGGTGAACGTGCCGGCGCCCGCCCAGTCGAGGCCGGTCGCATCCGGGTCACGCGATTCCCTGATGGTGCGCAGGCCAAGGATTGCCGAGGCAACCGCGAGTGCCACGACCAGAACAAAGATCGACCGCCAGCCGAATGCGGAGATGAGCAGGCCCGAGGCAATCGGGCCGAAGGCCAGCCCGATGCCGAAACTGGTGCCGAGAAAGGAGAAGGCGCGCAGCCGCGATGGTCCCTCGAATTCCTGGGCAAGTGCCGAGGCGCCGCCTGCAAAGGCCAATGCACTAGCGAGCCCTTGCGCGGCCCGGAAGATATCGAACCAGGCGATGTCGGGCGCCAGCATCGCGCCGAGCGAAGCAAGGATGTAGAGGGCGAGGCCGACGAGGAAGATCCGCTTGCGGCCATGATTATCGGCCAGAGCGCCCGCCGCCATCAGGCTGGCGGCGAAGGTCAGCATGAAGGCGTTGGTCACCCAATTGAGCGCGATCGGGCTGCCGCCGAGATCGGCCGCGATGCGGGAGAGCGCGACGGCCGGGCCGGTGAAGGTCAGGGGCATCGTCATGGCAGCAAGGCATACGGACAAGAGCACGAGCCATCTCTCGGCCGGGCCGGCGGTGATCTTCAAGGTCATGGATTTTCCTATCTGAGTAGTCTGCGCCGGCATGCCGCTCAATCGCGGCGCCCGGTCATGCGGACCAAGATAGGTCTGCAACGGCTCCGGAGAAATGGTATCAAATATCTCGACATAACGGACTGAAACGCTCGAATGGAGCAGCATGATGGATCGCCTAAGCGGCCTTCTGGCCTTCGCCCGCACCGCCGAGTTCGGCAGCTTCGTCGCCGCCGGGCGGGCGCTCGGCATCTCCGCTTCGGCGGTCGGCAAAAGTGTGGCGCGGCTCGAACAGGAGCTCGGCGTGCGGCTGCTGCAGCGCTCGACGCGGCGGATCGGCCTGACGGAGGAGGGCAAGCTGTTCAACGAGCGCGTGCGACGCATTCTCGACGACATCGACGATGCCGAGGCGATGCTGTCGCGGACACGGGAGACGCCGCGTGGGCGGCTGCGCGTCTCCACCCCGATCGTCACCTACCATCTTTTGCTGCCGGTGCTGTCGGAGTTCATGGCGCGCTATCCCGAGATCGAGCTCGATATCGATTTCAACGACCGGATCGTTGACGTCATCGAAGAAGGCATCGACGTCGCGATCCGCAGCGGCGAGCTGCCCGATTCACGATTGGTGTCGAAACCCATTGCGCCCTTCCGCATGCTGCTGTGCGCGGCACCCTCCTACCTCGATCGCCATGGCATACCCGGCGTGCCGGCGGATCTCATCGGGCATTTCGGCATAAACTTCCGCTATCTCAACAGCGGCAGGCTGCTGGACTGGCCATTCATTACCGGCAGCGCCCAGCCGCTGATCCGTTCGATGCTGACCTGCAACAACATGGAAGCGTTGAAAGGCGCCACGATTGCCGGACTCGGCATCGCCTGCATGCCCGATTTCCTGGTGCGGGAGGCGCTGCGCGAGGACAGGCTGCGCACCGTGCTGGACGATCATGTCGACGGTCGTGGCCAGTTCCGGATGTTATGGCCCTCCAATCGCCACCTTTCGCCAAAGGTGCGCGTCTTCGTCGATTTCCTGCCCGAGCGCCTTGCAGCGCGCGCGCCTTAGCCAGTTTTGCTCTCTGGCAGGCCGAAGCCTCCGACGGGATGGGTTTCTACCTGGAACTCGAAGCCGGCGATGAAGGGCCGTGCCTTGGCGATCGCCGCCTGCACCTCGGGAAGCTGCAGGGATGCCTTGTGGCTTGCCTGATCGGTCCACACTTCGGTCACCCAGATCGCGTCGGCGTCGGCAGGGTCGGTGGCGACGATATAGCTCAGGCAGCCGGGCAGGGCGCCGGTGCTCTCGCGCAGCACAGTCATGACCGCGTCGCGTTGGCCGCGCGCCGCCCGCATCTTGCCGATCAATCCATACATGTCCTCGTCTTCCCCCTGGGTTGGCGCGAAAGGAGTGTGTCCAGTATGCCGGTCGCCGGTCAAGGCATCAACTGGCCGCCATTGACCTCGATCACCTGGCCGGTGATGTAGCCGCTCAACAGGTCCGATGAGAGGAACAGATAGGCTCCGACGCAATCTTGCGCCGTGCCGGCGCGGCCCTGCGGAATGGTTGCGACCATGCCCTTCACCTGCTCATCGGTCGAATAGCGTTCGTGGAAGGGGGTGAGGATCGTGCCCGGCGCCACGGCGTTGACGCGAATGCCGAAGCCGATCAGTTCCTTGGCCATACCGCGCGTGACGTTGGAGACGAAGGCCTTGGCCGAGCCATAAAGACCCGCGCCGCCACCTGCACCGTTTCGCGCCGCGATCGATGAGGTGTTGACGATGAAGCCGCCCTGTTTCTTCAGCCATGGCATCGCCTTGCGCGAGGCGGTCAGCACCGAGCGGGCGTTGAGGTCCATCACCGCGTCGTAATGCGCCTCGGTCTGCTCGGCATAGGGGATGCGGCCAAGCATGCCGCCGGCATTGTTGACCAGCCCGTCGAGGCGGCCGAAATGTCGCGCGCTGTCCTCGACGACGCGTTCGACATCGGCGGGGAGAGAAAAGTCGCCCTGGACAAGGAAGACCTCGCCGCCGCCGTCACGAATGTTCCGGCCGAGTTTCTCGGCGGCATCGCGGCTGGAATTATAGTGCAGCGCCACCTTGCATTTCTGCTCGGCATAGGCGAGCGCGAGCGCCGCGCCGATGCCGGTCGAGGCACCGGTGACCAGCACCGCCTTGCCGGCGAGATCGGGGATGACAAGACCAAGGGCTGTCTCTGGCACTGCTGTTCCTCCGGGGATTTTCCGACATCTTGGTGGGTCTTGCCAACCCTTGCATTCAAGTCAGTGCCGCTTCAAGGCCTGAGATAGACATAGCCCTGGCTTTGCAATTCAGCGAGCTTGACGACGCCGCCCTTGTCGGCGGTATGGAATCCGTGGAGCAGGTCGGCGAGCGTGATGTCCATGCCGTGCATGGTGTTGCCGCAAGCATGCGGGTCGAGCCCTTGCTGGACAAGACCGGTAAAGCGCCCCGAAATCGCCGCCGATATGCCCTTCGACTTGAAGGCGGCAAGCGCCGGACCATGCACGACCAGCGCGATCTCGACATTGCCGCCGGTGCCCTCATAGTGGTTCTTGACGTTGCCGAGCACGAAATTGACCTTGTCGAGATCGCTGAGATGATAGGCGACCTTCAACCTGACAGGCTCGGTGGTCGCTGCCTGTACCGCGCGCAGGCCGAGAAGCGTTCCGGCTCCGGCGAGAACCGCCTGGAACATGTCACGTCGGCGCATGGCATCCCCTCAGATTTCACCGCGATTTGCGTGGCTCAAGCAGCAATACTAGCATAAATTGACGTCACGTCCTGTCGATGCGGAGGAGGGGGTCACATGGCGTTCAGGGAATGGAAAACGCTCGCCGGCGCCGGGTTCGGCGCCGCACTGCTTGGCGGACTTACGGGTTCTGCTTTTGCTGGCGATGCGCTCAAGCTCACCGAACTCAGCCCTAACGGGGCGGACGCCTGTTTCGGCCGGGTCTATGACCCGGCGCATCTCAAGGCGCATCCGAAGCAGAAGGTGGCGCGGATTTTCTTCTACTACGGCCATGATCCAGTCAGCCGTCCCAATGAGGAACCGGGCGCCAATTCTGATACATCCTACAATGGTTTCCTCATCACCACGGTGCGCGGCGCCAAGGCGCCGGAATGGGCCGGCGGCTGGTGCAATCACGAGTCCGAGGACGGCAAATCGGGCCTGATCCGCTGCGGCATGGAATGCGACCGCACGCTGGCGTCGCTGAAGGTCGACGACAAGGGCAGGCTGATCCTGTCGAACCTGTCGTCCGATATCTATCTCGACGCCGGTTCGGAAGAAGAACTCGGCACGGCTGAATACGACAGGCAGGCGCTGGGCAAGGAAGACGACAATTTCCGCCTCGACCCGATGCCTCCCGGAACCTGCAAGGCAGAGTTCGCGCGGATCGATCCGATCGATCCGGCGCTCGGGCCGCCGCTGCGCGAGCGGTTCAAACCCGACCAGGCCTTCTGCTACGGGCGCGACTATGACGCGGCGCATATGAGTTCGCATCCCGACCAACTGACCCAGTCGATCCGGGTGTTCCGCGGGCCGGTGGAACTGGCCTCCTTCGCCTCCGGGGACGATGTCGCGAACTGGCCCGACGGCGCTGACATTGTCGTCTCCGTCACCACGCGGCAGAAGGTGGCCAAGGTCACGCAGACCTATTCGTGCCAGGGCGAAGCCGACCAGTGGCGTTGTGCCGCGAGTTCGAAGACGAGCAATTTTTCCTGCGACATCGCGCAAAAGGAAATCTTCCTCAAGCGCGGCGCCAACGGCACCATCATGCTGGCCAATCCCAATAGCAGCCTGGCGGTTGTCGACCTCTGCTCGAAGGCGGCCGTCGGGAAGACCGCGTCCGACGACAAGGTCTATCGGCTGGAGTCAATGCCGCAATCGGCCTGCGCGCCTTGAGACCTGGCGCTTCGTCATCCCAGGGTCTCCGCGACGGAGCTTCGCTCCTGCTTCGCCCCAGGATGACGAAGGAGGAAGGGCTTCGGCCAATCTTCCAGCCGTTCTAACCGCATCAAGCAAACGGCACTGCGGTCGTGCCCTTGGGCAGCTTGGCCTCGTCGTCGGGCTCGACATGGATGGTCACCCGCACCGAGGGAATGTCGGCCTTCAGCGCGTCCTCGATGCGGTCGCAGATGATATGGCTGGCGCCAACCGACATGTCTGCATCGACGACAAGATGGAACTCGATGAAGGTAGCGCGGCCGGCGATGCGGGTCTTGAGATCATGCACCTCCAGAGCGCCCTTGCAATTGGCCGAGATGATGTCGCGGATGCGCATGTGCTCCGCCGTATCGACGGCGCGATCCATCAGGCCATTCATCGACGAGCCGATGACATGCCAGCCCTGCCACAGGATGTTGAGCGCGACGATGACGGCCAATGCCGGGTCGAGAATCTGCCAGCCGGTCAGGATCGCTCCGACCAGGCCGCCGAAGACGCCAACCGAGGTCACCACATCGGTCATGATGTGGTTGCCATCGGCGACCAGCGCCGGTGACTTTTCGGCTCGGCCCGCGCGGATCAGCGTCCAGGCCCAGAAAGCATTGATGGCGGTGGCGACGCCGTTGACGGCAAGGCCTTCCCAAGGCTGTTCGAGTGGGGCCGGGGTCTGCCAGGAGCGCCAGACCTCGCTCAGGATCAAAAGCGCGGCGACCACGATCAGCACGCCTTCGAGCACGGCCGAGAAATACTCGGCCTTGTGATGGCCGAAAGGGTGATCCTGGTCGGCCGGCTTGTAGCTGACCTGGATCGCCCAGAAGGCGGCCATCGAGGCAATGACATTGACGATCGATTCCAGCGCGTCCGAATAGAGCGCGACGGATCCGGTCACGTACCAGGCGGCGGCCTTGAGCGCGAGCACGACAAAGGCGACCACGATCGACCAGAAGGCGAGGTTGGCGACCTTGCGCTTCGCGGCGGTTTTCGCCGCGATCGCCATGGTGTTCTCGGCTTCGGCCATTACCGTCAGGCTGCCTTTTCCTTGGCCTTGCGCGGCAGGTGGGCGACGATGTTCTCGATGATGCGCATGCCGGCATTGTGGCCGAGCGTCATGATCGATTCCGGGTGGAACTGCACCGCGGCAATCGGCTCCTTGCGGTGCTCGAAGGCCATGATGACGCCGTCCTCGGTCTCGGCCGTGACCACGAAATCGTCAGGCAGGCGCACCGGATCGGCGAAGATCGAGTGGTAGCGGCCGACGGTGACTTCCTTGGGCAGGCCGGAGAAAATGATGCCCGGCTTCGAGACGCGGATACGCGACGGCTTGCCGTGCATGGGAATGTGCAATTGCCTGAGTTCGCCGCCATAGGCTTCGGCCAATGCCTGCAGGCCAAGGCAGACGCCGAAGATCGGCAGGTCGCGGGCGCGCGCTCGTCTGATGGTCGCCGCGCAGTCGAAATCCTTGGGCGTGCCGGGTCCGGGCGACAGCACGACGAGGTCGGGCTTCAGCCGCTCGAAGACTTCCTCCGGCACCGGCGTGCGCACGGTCGAGACATTGGCGCCGGTCTGGCGGAAGTAGTTGGCCAGCGTGTGGACGAAGCTGTCCTCATGGTCGACCAGCAGGATGTTGACGCCGTCGCCGACGCGCGCCGTGGTGCGCTCGGTGCTGGTCGAATTGCCCATCTTGGCGTCGCGGATGGCGGAGAGCATGGCGGATGCCTTCAGTTCGGTTTCAGCTTCTTCTTCCTCGGGAACGCTGTCGAAGAGTAATGTAGCGCCGGCGCGCACCTCGGCGATGCCGTCCTTGATGCGGATGGTGCGCAAGGTGAGCCCGGTGTTCATGTCGCCGTTGAAGTTGACCATGCCGATGGCGCCGCCATACCAGGCGCGCGGGCTCTTCTCGTTCTGCTCGATGAAGCGCATCGCCCATAGTTTCGGCGCGCCGGTGACCGTGACCGCCCAGGCATGCGACAGAAACGCGTCGAAAGCGTCCATGCCTTCGCGCAGCCGGCCCTCTATGTGATCGACCGTATGGATCAGGCGCGAATACATCTCGATCTGGCGGCGGCCGATGACGCGCACCGAACCTGGATCGCAGACCCGCGACTTGTCGTTGCGGTCCACGTCCGAGCACATTGTGAGCTCGGATTCATCCTTCTTGGAGTTGAGCAGCTTGATGATCTGCTCAGAGTCCGAAATGGCATCGTCGCCACGCTTGATGGTGCCGGAGATCGGGCAGGTCTCGACGCGGCGGCCATTGACGCGCACGAACATTTCGGGCGACGCGCCGATCAGGTATTCGTTCTCGCCCAGATTGATGAAGAAGGAATAGGGCGACGGGTTGATCGACTTCAGCTTGCGTGAAATCTCGGATGGCTGCGTCTCGCAGCGTTCGTAGAACATCTGGCCGGGGACGACCTCGAACAGGTCGCCGCGCTTGAAGCTGTCCATCGCCCGGCGCACCAGATTGGCGTATTCGCCCGGCTCATGGTCGCCGCGCGGCGGGATGCGGTCGGCGGTCTTGAACGGCTCGGCGATTTGATCGCGCGGCAGGCCTTCGGTCGAAAAACCCTCGCCCGCATAGTCGTAGCGGTCGGTCCAGGCCTTGGCCGAATAATGGTCGACGACCAGGATCTCATCGGGCAGGAACAGCACGAGATCGCGCTGGCTTTCCTTGCGAACGAGCGTGTGCTCGACCGGGTCGAACTGGAAGGCAAGGTCGTAGCCGAAGGCGCCGTAGAGGCCGAGATTGGCGTCTTCGGCAGTCCTGAACAGAGCGGTGATGGCGCGCAGCACGGTGAAGACGGAGGGAACGCGGCTGCGTTCCTCCTCGGTGAAGACACGGCCGGGCTTGGCGACGTCGAGGCGGATCAGCTTTTTGGTGGTCTCGGCGATCGTGACTTCGGCGAGACCGCCCAGTGTCCTGCCGATGACCGGCAGCAGCGCCTCGCCGCGGCCGTTCAGCGCCTCAATGCGCATGGCGCGACCGCGTGCGGAGATGACCAGAGGCGGATCGATGATGGCCGTATCCCAGCGCGTATAGCGGCCGGGATATTCGTAGTTCGAGGAAAATACCGCGCCCCGGCGCGAATTCAGCCCGTCGACATAAGCGTCGATCGCACCTTCATAGGGCCGGCCATGGCGCTCGCGGGTGATGGTGATGCCACCCGCCGTCACGAAGCTTTCAGCGCCGGTTTCCAGAACCTTCAACGTCATTGCCGTCTCCATCAGCTACTTGGGCAACGGACCCGGGAATGGCTTTGAAAAACAAATGGCCGCCCGGACATTCCGTTGCGGCCACCTCTATTTTCACGCGCACGCGTTCGAACAGGCCGCTGTCAGCAGGCCCACCACCAAATGGTCTTGATCGAACGCATGTTCATGGCGATTCCCTTAGCGGCGATTGGGCGGCCGCGCAACTGGATTCGACGGAGGCTAATCCTCCAGCGTACCCGACCGGGCGTCGGTGCTCTTCCTGTCGCCGACCAGTTTCAACAGGTCTTCGCCGGCGCGGATGATGCGGCGCGAGCGGCGGGTCAGGATGATGCCGTCCTGCGGCGCGAACACTTCGGTGCGGCCGTCGGCTTCGCCCGGCGCGTGGACGATGGTGGCGAGGCGCGCGCCCCTGGTGACGCGGTCGCCAGGCTTCACGTCGTAGAGGACGGCGCCGCCCCGGGGTGCCGGCATCATGTCGATGTTTTCCAGCGGTGCCGCGACACCCTTGAACGGGCCGGGCGCGGGCAGGGCGCTGTCGGATATCACGCCGCGCGCCGCCAGCAGCCGGTAGAGGCCTGCCGCGTCGGCCGAGGCAAGCACGCCGTCGACATCGAGGATGCCGCGATATTCGACGGTGGTGGCGACGCGCCTGTCGAACTTCGCTACATCGGCGGCAGCGTTCTGGTAGGGCATGATCGAAGCGCCTTCGAAGGTGCCGTCGGTGTCCTCGCTCCACAGCACCACGGCATCGACGCTCATGGCGGCGGCGCAATCGGCCATTTCAGGCCACAGGCTGGTGTGGACGTAGAGATAGGCAAGGCCCTCATCGTCGCAATGCAGGTCGAGCACGATGTCGTGGCCCAGCGAAAGCTGCACCAGCCGCGACTTCAGCCGCTGGTCGGCGCCGCCAAAAGAGGCGTCCGGCAAAAGCCTGGTGTCGGGCGCGGCAAGCAGCGGAAAGCCGCGGTTGAAATTAGTGCGGGTGCCCAGATGAAAGCGGCCCTGGTGCTCGCCGAAATGATATTGCGCGCGGCCGATCGGGTTGGCCCAGGGCACGATGGTGATGTTGCCCTTGATGCGACCTTCGGCCTCGGCTTTGTTCAGCATCGGCATCAATGCATCGATGGCGACGACGCCAGGCAATTCGCCGGCATGGAGCGCCGCCTGCAGATAGCCCGAAGGTGCTGCCTTGTCGGCCCCGGCGAAGCGGAACACCGGGAATTCGTAGGAAACGCCTTCGCTGTCCCCGGCGATGCGTTCGATCGATTTCTGCATGACATCCTCCATCAAGCGCGAGAAGACATGCCCATGTGAAGGTGCCGATGTCGATTGGTCCAGCCCGCCGCGCCATGGGCGCAAGCGAGTCTTTTGCCTTGCTGCATGTCGTTGTCCCAAAACCGCTTCGCACTTTTGGGCGATAGGCAGTTACTCCGCGGCAGGCCGAAGGGCGGCGACCGGCGC
The DNA here is from genome assembly GCF_006440535.1 of Mesorhizobium sp. B2-5-13. Taxonomy (NCBI): domain Bacteria; kingdom Pseudomonadati; phylum Pseudomonadota; class Alphaproteobacteria; order Hyphomicrobiales; family Phyllobacteriaceae; genus Mesorhizobium; species Mesorhizobium sp. B2-5-13. The sequence continues at coordinate 69,106 of NZ_VFUI01000018.1, forward strand.
GCGCCGGTCAAGCGTCTGCGACAGCACCGCGACGGCGACCGCCAGCAGGGCGAGCACCGCGCCGACCAGTGGCAGATTGGCGTAGGAAACGCCCGCGGACAGTGCCACGCCGCCGATCCACGCGCCGCCGGCATTGCCGACGTTGAAGGCGCCCTGGTTCAACGTGGCGGCAAGGTTCGGGCCTTCCGACGCTGCCTCGACGACGCGGATCTGCAGCGGCGGCACGACGACGAAGATGAGCAGGCCCCACAGGAAGACGATGCCGACGGCAACACTGGCGATCGCGCCGAACTGCATGAAGCCGACGAACAGCAGGGCCATCAACAGCAAGGTGGCGATCACCGTCGGCATCAGTTTCCAGTCGGCCAGCCTGCCGCCAATGATGTTGCCGATGGTCATGCCGGCGCCGAACAGCAGAAGCACCCAGGTGACCGCCGCGGTCGACAGGCCCGACACGTCGGTGAGGTAGGGTTTAATGTAGGTGAAGACGGCAAACAGGCTGGCAGAGGTCAGCGCCGCGATCAGCATCGCCAGCCAGACCTGCAGCTTGCCGAGCACTCGGACTTCGGCGCGTAGGCCGCCGCCGCTCGGTTCCGTGACGTCGGACGGCACCAGCCAGGCGATGGCCGCGACCGAGATCAGGCCGATGCCGACCACGGCCAGGAAGGTGGCCCGCCAGCCAAAGGCTTCGCCAATCGCCGTTCCAGCGGGAACGCCGAGGATATTGGCCAGCGTCAGCCCGGCGAACATCAGCGCGATGGCGCTGGCGCGCTTGTTGCGCGGCACCAGGCTGGCGGCGACCACCGAGCCGATGCCGAAGAAGGCGCCATGGCCGAAAGCGGTGAAGACGCGCGCGGCCATCAGCAGCCAGTAATTGGGCGCGATGGCGCAGAAGAGATTGCCGACGACGAACAGGGCCGCAAGCCCCACCAGCACGGGTTTGCGCGGCAAATGCGCGGTGGCCATGGCCACGACAGGCGCGCCGAAGACGACGCCCAGCGCATAGCCGGTGACCAGCAGGCCGGCGGCGGGGATCGTCACGCCCAGATCGGCGGCTATTTCCGGCAGCAGGCCCATGATGACGAATTCGGTGGTGCCGATGCAGAAGGACGCAATGGCAAGCGCAAGGATTGGCAAAGGCATGGGGGTCCAGACTGAATCGGTTCAATTTGAAGACTGCGCGACGATCCCGACTGGGCGCAACAGATATTGCCGCAATGCAGCAATGCAGAAAGCGTGGAGCTGATTGAAAACGGGCGCCGAGGGGCCCGTAGAGCGGCTCGGCAGTTTGCCAACGCTGAACCGCTCCAGTCTCAGGCCAGCGGCTTGAGTTCCTGGGCTATCGTCGGCAGCAGTTCCGAAACCGTCGGGTGGATGTGCATCGCGCGCGCCAGCGTGTCGACCGGCGCCTTGGCGTACATCAGGTCGAGCACGCAATGCACCGCCTCGTCGCCGCCGGGGCCAAGCACCGAGCAGCCGAGGATTTCCCTGGTATCGGCATCGACGAGGATCTTCATGAAACCTTGCGTCTCGCCCTTTTCGACGGCGCGGCCGACGCGGGTCATCGGCCGCTGGCCGACCAGCGCGCGACGTCCCGATTTCCTCACAGCGGTCTCGGTCATGCCGCAGCGGCCGAGCGGCGGGTCGATGTAGAGTGCGTAGGCCTCGATGCGATCACTGACCTTGCGCGGATCATTGTCGAGCAGATTGGCGGCGACGATTTCATAATCGTTGTAGGAGGTGTGGGTGAAGGCGCCCTTGCCGTTGCAGTCGCCCATCGCCCAGATGCCTGGCACGCTGGTGCGCAGCTGGTCGTCGACGACAACCGCGCCGCGTCTGTCGACCTCGACGCCCGCCTTGTCGAGGCCGAGATCGTCGGTATTGAGCGTTCGGCCCAGCGCCAGCAGCACATGCGATCCGATCGCGGGCGGCTTGCCGGCGGAGAAGGTCACGGCAATATCCCCACCATGTTTGACGAAGCCGATGTTGTCGGCGCCGACATGGACCGCGATGCCTTCGTTTTCGAGGATCGACAGGATGGCGGCCGAGACGTCCTCGTCCTCGCGGCCGGTCAGGCGCGGGCTCTTTTCGATGACGGTAACTTCCGAGCCGAAGCGGCGGAACATCTGCGCGAATTCGAGCGAGACGTAGCTGCCGCCGACGACGATAAGGTGGCGCGGCAAAACGTCGAGATCCATCATCGACGAGTTGGTCAGATAGTCGATGTCGTGGATGCCAGGCAGGTCCGGCACCGAGGCGCGGCCGCCCGTGTTGAGGAAGATCTTTTCGGCGGTCAAAAGGTCGTCGCCGACACGCACCGTGTTGGCGGATTCGAAGCGTGCGTGGCCGCGATAGAGCGTGCAGCGCTCCATTCCGGCGATCCAGGTCTCCAGATTGCCACGGGCGTCGTTGGTGACCTTATCCTTGCGCGCCTTGATCCTGCTATAATCGACGCCGACGGGGCCGGGGAGTGTCACGCCATAGTCGGCGGCACGCCGCGTCAGATGCGCGGCATAGGCGCTGGCGACCATGGTTTTGGTCGGCATGCAGCCGGTGTTGACGCAGGTGCCGCCGACCAGCTTGCGCTCGATCAGCGCCACGCTCATGCCCGCGGCCGTCAGGCGGCCCGCCAGGGGCGGCCCCGCCTGGCCAGCGCCGATGATGATGGTGTCGAAGGTTTTCGCCGTCATGCCACCGCCGCCACGATCAGCAGGCCGCCGACAATCGCCACCGCGTCCTCGATGAAGGCCGCGGGCTGGTCCTTGCCGAAAGCGGCCGCCAGCCGGCCTCGCGCTTCGGCACCGCCCAGCGTGCCTATGACCGCGCCGATGGCGCCGGCGATCAGGCAGACGATGGTGGCGCCGCCGGCCGCGCCGAGCACCGCGCCGGAAAAGGCGCCGAGCAGGATGCGGGCGCCGAACTGCTGCGGCACTTTGCGGCTTGGCGTCGACGGCAGCTGATCGGTGACCAGTTCGACAATGGCCAGGATTGTGAAGATGCCGACTGCCGCCCAATGGCTCATGAAGCTCGCCCAGGTGCCGGCAACCGGAAGCCAGCCGAGATAGGCGCCCCAGGCGATGGCGGCAGGTGCCGTCATGGCGCGCAGGCCGGCAACGAAGCCGATCAGAAGTGTAAGAATGTAGAGCATGCCGATCCCCTCGATGCCGGGCCGGAAGAGCCCTGAAACGGCAAGCTACCATAGGTCGGATATTTGGCTAGGCCGCACACTCATGAGCGCAGCCACAGCGGATCGAGGCGAGTCAGTTGCTTGATGGAGCGTTGACCGCAAATTGCGCGGCGAAGGCTCTGATATAAGCGGGCCGAGCTTCCCCGCGCGCCACATAGGCGGCCAGGTTTTGGTATTCGTCCAGAATGCCTGATATTCTCAGTCGCAGCAGCACGGACACCATCAGCAGGTCGCCGGCGCTGAACGCATCATCGAGCCAGTCGTCGACGCCCAGGTGAGCCGAGAGGCTGTCCAGCCGGGACCGAACACGGTCCTTAACCAGCGGCAAGCGCGCCTCGCTCCAGGGCTTGTCAGCTTCGAATATCCTTGCTGTGGTCAATTCGAGGATCGGCGGCTCGACGGTGTTCAGTGCGGCAAACATCCACGTTATCGCGCGGGCGCGGGCATTGCGATCCTTCGGCAACAGGCCGCATGCTGCTCGGCAAGATGAAAGACGATCGAGCCGGTCTCGAACAGCGAGAGAGAACCCTCCTCATAGGTGGGGATCTGCCCGAAGGGATGGATAGCCAGATGGTCAGGCGCCTTCATCCTCGCAAAGGAAACAAAACGAACCTCGTAAGGCTGTCTCACCTCTTCCAGCGCCCAGCGAACACGGGTATCGCGCGCCAGCCCCTTGCCACCATCGGGCGATCGTTCAAATGCCGTGATGGTGATTGTCATCGCAGTCGTTTCCTTGCTCGGGCGAATTTCTCCGGCTTCCTATCGAGGACGAACGAGTTACCCGGAAATCGACAGTGGTTTTGAACTATTTCATTGCCGGGCGTGGATCGCGAATGTCCGCTTGCGATCGAAGGTCGTGACGGCACGGTGACCAGTTCCGTAAAGCCGCTATCCCGGTTTATAAGTTCACGTCCTGGTCCTTGCCTCGGCGCTGTTCGCAATGATGTCAAACGGAGGCACTGCCATGGTTCAGAGCGAACGTGCGAAAAAGGCGGCCGGCGAGTGGTATACGTGCCTGGATGACGACCTTGGCGTTTTGCGCGGCTTGGCCGCGGATGCCGTGTTCGAGCACAATACGCTCCCGCCCCGTCAACGCGGGAGCCTCGGGCCAGCCCTGCGGACACTGCTGGGCGGCGTGGGCGAGAGGGTCCGGATCGAGGCGCCGTTTCACTGTGCCTACGGATGTAACATTTTTCTCGGCGACCGCGCTTTCCTCAATGCCGGCTGCACTATTCTCGACACCGCGCCGGTGCGCATCGGCAAGGGGACGCTGCTTGGCCCCAATGTGCAGATTTATTGTGCCGAGCACCACAAGGAGCCGGCAGGGCGGCAGGCGGGACTGGAGATCGCCAAGCCGGTCACGATCGGCGACAATGCCTGGATCGGCGGCAGCGCGGTCATCCTTGGCGGCGTCAGCATCGGCGAAGGCGCCATTGTCGGCGCCGGGGCGGTGGTGACGCGCGACGTGGCGGCGAACACGACGGTGGTCGGCAATCCGGCGCGGGTGGTCAGTCGGGGCTGAGTGCGCTCACGTGCCCAATCAATGCAGCCGGGAGGTGCGCCATGCGCTCGCCGACATCGGCCCGCCTGGAAAATTCACGCCGGTATTGCGCCGGCGAGGTCCGGAGCCGTGCGGAAAAGTGCTGGCGCAGCGATGTGGCGCTGCCGAAGCCGGCCTCGAAAGCCACGATCTCGATCGATTTGTCCGTGGTTTCCAGCAGCCGTTGCGCCAGTTCGATCCGCTGGCTGGTCAGCCAATCGCCAAAACTGGTGCCGATCGATTTCTGAAAACGGCGGGTGAAAGTGCGCCGTGTCAGGCCTGCGGCGTCGGCGACGCTGTCGAGGCTGTGCGTTTCGCCCGATGTCGCGCGAACCGCGTCGAGCGCCTCGGTGAAACGGTCGGCATTGGCGCTTTTTGCCACGGGACGCTCGATGAACTGCGCCTGTCCGCCCTGCCGGTGCGGCGAAAGCACGACGTGCCGGGCGAGCCGCAGTGCCGCCTCGGCGCCATAGCGGGCACGCACGATGTGCAGGCAGCAGTCCAGCCCGGCGGCGACGCCGGCGGAGGTGACGATGTCGCCATCGTCGACGTAGAGCACGTCGGCATCGACTGAAATGTCGGGATGAAGGGCCTGCAACTTCTCAGTATAGGCCCAATGCGTGGTCGCCTTCCGTCCCGAGAGCAGGCCGGCGGCGGCGAGGGCAAAGGTGCCGAGACACAGGCCGACGATCAGCGCGCCGCGCCGGTGGGCGCGGCGGAGCGCTTCCTCGATCGGTTTTACCAGAGGTGCTTCGAGATCCTTCCAGCTCGGGATGATGACGATATCGGCGTCTTCGAGCGCGGCAAGCCCGTGCGGGACCAGGATGCTCAGGCCGGCATCGGTCCGGATCAGCCCTTCCTCGACCCCGCAGACACGGAAGTCGAAGCGTGGCAGGCCGAGGTTGGTGCGGTCCGCGCCGAACACCAGGCAAGGCACGGAGAGATGGAACGGGCTGATGCCGTCGAAGGCGAGGACGGCGATGATGGGAGTGGTCATGGGAGCGTTTCCAGTAAGAGCTTGGATTGTCCCAATTCTTTCGGATGATGTCAATCGGGACACTGTTGGCACGTAAGCCAGCAGGCTATTTTCGGCCCATCGCATTCAAGCCTGAAAGGAAACATTATGTCTGACCCAGCCAACGCCGCGCCGCGCCGCGCGCTCGTCGTCATCGACGTCCAGAACGACTATGACGGCGGCAATCTGGCCATCCAGCATCCGCCGTTCCGCGACAGCGTCGTCAACGTGGCGCGCGCGATGGACGCCGCGGCGTCCGCAGGCATCAAGGTGGTGGTCGTCAAGCAGATGGCGCCCGAGACGTCGCCGATCTTCGCCAAGGGCAGCCATGGCGGCGAACTGCATCCGGAGATCGCCAAGCGTGGCCGCGACCATTATGTCGAGAAGAATTTGCCGAGCGCCTTCACCGGCACCGACCTCGAGGACTGGCTGCGCGCCAATGCCGTCGATACGATCGCGGTCATCGGTTACATGACGCATAATTGCGACCTGTCGACCATCATCCACGCCGTGCATATGGGCTTCGCGGTCGAGTTCCTGTCCGACGCGACCGGCTCGGTGCCTTACGCCAACAGCGCCGGCTATGCCTCTGCAGAGGAGATCCATCGCGTGGTGAGCATCATCCTGCAGTCGCGTTTCGCCGCGGTGCTCAAGACCTCCGAATGGATCGACTGCCTCAAGACCGGCGCGCTGCCGGAACGCGACACGATCCATGCGTCCAACCAGCGGGCGCTGGCGCGCAGCGCCGCGTAGGACGATCGGCAAACAAAAAGGGCGCCGCAGCGATGCGGCGCCCTTCTTAATTATCGGGACAATATCAGAACAGGCCTTCGATCTGGCCGGCCTCGTTGAGGAAGATCTTTTCCGAGGATGGCGCCTTTGGCAGGCCGGGCATGGTCATGACCTCGCCGCAGATGATGACGACGAAGCCCGCGCCCGCCGAAAGCCTGACCTCACGCACCGGCACGGTGTGGCCGGTCGGCGCGCCGCGCAGGTTCGGATCGGTCGAAAAGGAATACTGGGTCTTGGCCATGCAGACCGGCAAATTGCCATAGCCTGCCTCTTCCCAGACCTTGAGCTGATCTCGCACCGACTTGTCGGCGATGGCTTCCGAGCCGCGATAGATGCGCTGGACGATTGTGTTGATCTTCTCGAACAGCGGCATGGCGTCGGGATAGAGCGGCGCGAACTGCGAGGCGCCGGATTCGGCCAGCGCCACCACCTTGTTAGCGAGATCCTCGATGCCGGCGGAGCCCCTGGCCCAGTGCTTGCACAGGATCGCCTCTTCGCCCATCGAGGCGACATAGTCCTTCATCGCCTGGATCTCGGCATCGGTGTCGGAGTAGAAGTGATTGATGGCAACCACCGCCGGCACGCCGAACTGCCTGATGTTCTCGATGTGGCGGCCAAGATTGGCGCAGCCCTTTTTCACCGCCTCGACGTTTTCCTTGCCGAGGTCTTCCTTCTTGACGCCGCCATTCATCTTCATGGCGCGCACGGTGGCGACGATGACGGCCGCCGCCGGTTTCAGGCCCGCCTTGCGGCACTTGATGTCGAAGAATTTCTCGGCACCCAGGTCGGCGCCGAAGCCGGCTTCGGTGACGACATAGTCGGCGAGCTTCAGCGCCGTCGTGGTGGCGACGACCGAGTTGCAGCCATGCGCGATGTTGGCGAACGGGCCGCCATGCACGAAGGCCGGATTGTTCTCCAGCGTCTGCACGAGGTTGGGCTGCATGGCGTCCTTGAGCAGGACAGCCATGGCGCCGTCGGCCTTGAGGTCGCGGGCATAGACCGGCGACTTGTCGCGGCGGTAGGCGACAATGATGTCGCCAAGGCGCTTTTCCAGGTCCTTCAGGTCGGTGGCAAGGCACAAGATAGCCATCACTTCCGAGGCGACGGTGATGTCGAAGCCGGCTTCGCGCGGAAACCCGTTGGCGACGCCGCCGAGCGAGCAGATGATCTCGCGCAGCGCCCGGTCGTTCATGTCCATGACGCGGCGCCACACGACGCGGCGGGTGTCGATGCCGAGTTCATTGCCCCAGTAGATGTGGTTGTCGATCAGAGCCGACAGAAGATTGTGCGCCGTGGTGATGGCGTGGAAGTCGCCGGTGAAGTGGAGGTTCATGTCTTCCATCGGCACGACCTGCGCGTAGCCGCCGCCGGCGGCACCGCCCTTGACGCCGAAATTCGGGCCAAGCGAAGCCTCGCGGATGCAGACGATCGCCTTCTTGCCAATGCGGTTCAGGCCGTCGCCAAGGCCGACGGTGGTGGTGGTCTTGCCTTCGCCGGCCGGCGTCGGGTTGATGGCGGTGACGAGGATCAGCTTGCCGTCCTTGTTGCCCTTCACCGACTTGATGAATTCTGCTGAGATCTTGGCCTTGTCGTGGCCGTAGGGCAGCAGATGTTCGGTCGGGATGCCGATCTTCTTGCCGATCTCCTGGATCTGCTTTTTCCTGGCGCCACGCGCGATCTCGATGTCGGACTTCACTTCGGCCATGACGGCGTTCCTCTGGATTGGACGGTGGAGGGGACGGGTTGATCTTACTCACAAGAAGGCTGGAGCCGGACGCGCGGGGCATCTAACCCTGTCGCTGCGGCGGCGTCAACTTTCATGCAACTATGTTTCCTAAAGAGAAAATTCCTCTGCGGCGGGCCGGCCTATTCCCGGTTCTTTATGGCTCCGCTTGCCGCGCCGTATAGAAGCCAGAGCAGGGGCGCTTCCGCCGTCTCAAAACAGCCGCACAATGCACGGAATGCGACAGACGCGACGGCGCAAATTCGCCATCGCTGGTGTTGCGGTGGGACAGCGCTACTGCGTCAGCACGTTGCTGATTTCGACCATGTTGGAGCGCACCCGAAGCACGTAGAAGCCCATCGTCGTCAGATGGGTCGGCAGCAGCCAGCCATCCTCGCGACCGTTGGCGATGATGAAGGGCTGGATACGCAGGGCCGACACGAACTGCGCGTCCATCGTATCCCAAAGGCTCTGCAGGTGCTTTTCCTTGATGACGTTCTCGAAGTCGGCCTGGGCGCCTTTCATCAGGCCGTAATAGGCATAAAGCTGGCCATAGGCGAACCAGTAGCGGTCGTCGGCGCGGGTGTCGAACCAGCCATTGTTGTGGTTCTCGGCGCGCTCCTTGAGGATTGCGGACGTTGAGCCGATGTCACTGGCGATGCGGTCGATATACTGCTTCAAATTGTCGGCGCGGGCATCGAAAGTGGCCTGGCAGGTGGCAAGCCGGGCATTGAACGAACGCAGCTTGCGCACCGCGTCGCGATAGTAGCTCGGCGTCGGCGTCTTCGGTCCAAACGGGCTCACGCCGAAGTACCAGGTATACTCGTCGAACTGCAGATTGCCGCGCGCGTCCTGCAGGTCGGCATCGATCTGCGAGGTCGTACGTACGCGGCCGAGATTGTCGGCAAGCTCGGTCGCCGTACGTCGCACCGCCTGGTTGATGCCGCGCTGGAAAGAGGCCTTGTTGTCCATCCAGGGAGTGTTGTCCCAGTCGATGCCGAACAGGCCGAGCTTGTAGAGGATCATCGACGAGATCCAGGCGTTCTGGTTGACGTTGAAGTCGGTCAGGTCGGCCGCCACCTGGGCGATGCCGGAGTTGCCGCAGGTCTTGGCCGTGTCGGTGCCGGCGCCGGCAGCCACCTGCTCACCGGCGGAAACGTTGCGCTTCTCGAAAGTATAGGTGTCCGGGTAGTTCGGGTTGAAGTTGTTCCACCACTGGGTGGCGTAGAAGAAGTTTGCGTAAAGGCCGATCAGCACCAGCACGGCGAGGCCGACTATCGCCTTGAGGATCCAGCCGCGCTGCGTGTACCAGCGGCCGGCCCACATGAAGGGCCACAGGATCACGCCGATCAGAAGACCGATGCCGCGGCCGATCCACTGGAAAATCCGGGTGAAGAAATTCACGATCGGATCGAGCATGGCTGTATCACCCCCTCAAACATGTCATCCAAAAAGTTGCAGACTTTTTGGATGACATCATGCACCAAAACAACAAGTTAGAACGGAATGACGGCTCATTTCGTTCTAGTCGGCCAGGCCGTAGAGGCGTGTGCGAAACGCCACCTTGTCCTTCAAATATGTGGTTTTCAGAACGTCCACAACATGCGATCGCCAGGCGTCGCTGAAGCCGTCATAGTCCTTGTAGAAGCCGTCCTTGTTGAAGATGTAGCGCGAGACGAAGTCCGACGGCACGAAATCCGAGATCAGCCGGTTGGTCAGCCAGGCGTCGGGATGGTCGGGCTTGGCGCGGACCACCAGGAAGCGCTGCTGCGGGGAGACATCCTCGACCTTGAGATGCCCGAGCTGGGCGATCTCGCGTTTGGCGGCGTTGAGGAAGGGGAAATTGCCGTCCGAGGTGATCAGGTCGGCATGGCTCTGGATCCATGTCTGCAGCCAGACCTTGTCGACATCGGTCAAATTGCGGTCCGGCTCGGCATCGCGGATCAGCGCGCGCACCACCATTTCGGCGCGGTGCTCGAGATAGCCCGAGGCCTCGATCCAGGAAGCGCGCGGCAGTTCGATGCGGCCGGTGGCAGCCAGGAATTTGAACACCTTGTCGGCGTCCTTGATCGAGAGATAGCTCACCTGCCAGGGCCGCGAGCGGCGAAAACCGGGGGCGGCCGGATCGCTGATCACCGTCGTCATGTCGGGATCGACAAAGACATAGAGCCCGCCGAAATGGCTGGTCCAGTAGGCGTTGTGGCGGAAGATCACCTGGTCCGGCACCAGCGCGTTCTCGCGGATGTCGCCGCAGACCTTGGCGAGCTCGACCATGCGGGTCAGCATGGCATCGTCGCGCCAGGCGTCGGGCTCCTGCTTCAGCTGGTCGACGAGCTTGCCGAGTTCGGCGGCCTTGCCCAGCACGTCTTCCGCCGACAGCACCTTGAATTCGACCTGGCTGATCGACAGCAGGTCCTCGATGTCGTTGACCTTGGGAACGGAATCCTCGATCTCGCCGTAGATGACGTCCTTGATGGTCAGCGCGTCGATGGCGCGCTGGTTCCTGGACATGAACTCGAACATCAGCTGCGAGGTGTTGGAGAAGGCGGTGTGCACCACCGGCAGGTCGATCTGCGACGGCGTCAGGATGATGAAGCGGCGGTTGACCTCGTTGGGATCGAGATAGTCGTAGTCGCCACACTCCTCGGCCACTTCGGGCGAAAAGCCGGTGCGGTCGATCTGGAAGCTCTTTAGCCTGGTGGGCTTGAGGCCGAAAGCAGCCAGCGCCTTGTTGTAACGCTGGATGAGATGCGCCTCGTCGACGGTGAGCAAACGGCCGTAGATGAGCTCGTTGTCGCGAAGGAGGTCGGGTTTGCGGGCGTGGGTCAATCTTCCTTCTCCCCGTTCACGGGGAGAAGGTGCCCGAAGGGCGGATGAGGGGCGGCGCAAACGCTCATCATCTCGTCTCCAACATTGAAGGCAGAAACTTCGCGTCGATGCCAATCATCTTCTTGTTCAGCCGACCATCCACGGCCGCAACGATCGTTTCCAATACGCTCTTTCGGCCGCTCAAAACATCAGCGTGCCAAATCCTCAATACCGACCAACCATTGGCGTTCATCGTTTCGTCCCTGTAGCGATCCCGGGATCGACCTGCATGCTGGCTGCCTTCGACCTCCACGACCAGATTAGCCTCACGACAGGCAAAGTCGGCGAAATAGGGACCGATCGGCAGTTGGCGAATGAATTTGTGGCCATTCAATCGTCGCCCACGCAGTTCATGCCAGAGCTTTTCCTCGGCATCGTTCTCGATCTTCCGAAGCTCGCGGGCTCTTGCACCTTGGGCTCGTTTCCACCACGCATGGCGCTGCCCCTCATCCGCCCTTCGGGCACCTTCTCCCCGTGAACGGGAAGAAGGAAGAAGAGCGCGCCTCACGCATTCCACAGACCCTTCTTCTTCATGTCTTCCATCTCACGCGCAGCGCGTTCGCGCAGCCTTGCGTCACGCAGCAGCTTCTCGACCGCGGCGTCATCGGATTTGTCGGAATAGCGGAATTCGGAATCGGCGTAGCGGTTGATCTCCTGCATGACCATGTCCATCGAGAACGGGCCGCGCAGTTCCTCGATCATCGCCTTCTTGTCGTCGTAGCTCTTGTGCATGAAGGCTTCCGGCTTTTCGAACCAGTCGTCGGGAAGCTCGATGTCCATGGCGCGCATCTTGATGGCGTCGGTGACGTTCTTGATGGCGCGGCCGGTGAAGCGCGGTTCGGCGTCCTTGATCAGGTGCAGGTAGGTGCCGATGTCGGCCATGGTCTTGGGCGCGCCGTTTTCCTTCATGTAGCGCTCATAGACCCGCATCAGCCCCTCCTCCTGCGGCTTTTCATGCTCCTCATAAGCTTCGGTCACGGCGCGCTGGATTTCCTGTGCGGCGTAGAGCTCGTGCTTGCCCAGGGGGATCTCGTGGTTCTTGCCGGCGAGCAGCACGAAAATGTCGATATAGTCGTCGCGGGTCTGAGGCCCGTCGACCAGCCAGCGGGCGCCGGCGCGCTGGCGCAGTGCATCGTCGACATTCTCCGGATAATTGGAAAACATGCCGAACGAGCAATTGCCGCGCACCACGGTGGCGGCACCGGCGAAGGCATCCATCAGCACGCCGGTGATCTCCTGCTGGCCGGCCGAGGCGCGATCGTCGGAGCGTCTAGCGGCCACCTGGTCGATGTCGTCGATGGTGCCGAAGCCGATGACGCGCGGGTTCAAGACATTGTTGATGAACTGGCGGCAGTTCTGGCCTGATTTGCCCTGGTAGGACGAGATCTGGTCGACGCCGAAATTCTCGTAGGCGAAGGGGTAGCCGGCGACCTGGCAATAGCCGTTGACGAGACCGGCGATCATCTGGATCAGCGTCGTCTTGCCGGTGCCGGGCGCGCCATCGCCGATGAAGGTGAACAGGAAGCCGCCAAGCTCGACGAACGGGTTCAGCTCGCGCTCGAAGTCGTAAGCCATCAGCATCTTGGCCAGTTTGACCGACTGGTATTTGGCGATGTGGTTGCCGACGACCTCTTCCGGCGTCTTGAAAGTCATCACCAGCGGCTTGGAGCGCTTGCCCGGCGCGACATCGAAGCCGTCGAGGGTGAAGTCGTCGGCGTCGATGCGGATATGGGCGTTCTCGAACGGACCGATGCCGTCGAAGCGGCCTTTGCGCGCCAGAAGCCCGTCGATGGCGACGCGGGCGAAGGCGCGGGCACGGGTCATCAGGTCGGCATCGTCTGTCGAGCCCGATATAGCCTTGTCGAGACCGGCCAGAATCGATTTCACCGCGTCCTGCGGTGTGTCGAACAGGAAGTCCGGTTCGGGGATGTCGTTCGGCGCCTCGCCGTCACTGTCGATGAGCTGGAACAGGTAGGAGGCAAGGCTGAAGGCCGAGATATAGGCCGAGGCCGACAGCAGTTTCTTGAAGGTGGACGCCTCCTCGCCTTCGAGCGGGGCGCGGGTGTTCCTGGCCTGCAGGCTTTCAAGATCGGAGCCTTCGGCGAACACGTCCGAGACCGCCAGCGCGATCGCCGTGCCGCGCCGGGCGCGAAAGAGCAGCGTGTGCTGCGGGATGGTGAGCAATTGGTCGTCGGGATGGACGGCCCCGACGGTCTTCGACAGCTCGACCTCGCGCGTGCGGCGCACCGAACCGACCGAGACGGTGGAAACGAAGCGCCGGTTGGTGCCGGCGAGCGCTGTACCGGATTCGCGCGAGGGATCCTCCAGCACGACGATGCGGGTGATGAAGCTTTGCGCGGTGGCGCGGTGCTTTTCGATAGCCGCTTCCGGGATGGTGGTCAGGCCGGTGTCCATGAAGGGTGCTCCGTGGTGTGACGGTCAGACATCCGATATCACCTGCCCATTCGACAGGATGTGAACCTTGTAGCCGGCAAATATCTTTTGTGCTTCGCCCGCGGCGTAAAGCGCCTGGTAGGCCTCGTGCGGGATCAGCGCGTGGTTTTCGTAGCTCGATACGCCCTGGCGAGCGGCCTCGAGGTCATCGGTGTTGATGAAGAATTCCTGCGTCGTCTTCTCGCTTGAAAACAGGCCCTTGCGGCCCGGCTTCTCGCCCTTGGAATAGACTTCCTGGATGGTCCAGGTCAAAAGCCATGCGTTTTCGGGCTTGCGCACCTTGGCCAGCACTTCCGTCACCGTCGAATTGTTGTCGGTGATGCCTGCTGAGTAGAAGGGACCGAGCACCACCCGCCTCAGCTGCTTGGGGTGCAGTGGCTCGAAGTCCTTGTCGAGGTTGACGGCGATGGTCGCCGGCGACAGCGTATAGGCCGAATTCTTCTCGGTGAAATCGTCGAAACGATGGGCAAGTTCGGGGTTGAGCAGGCCGTCGACCGGCAGCGGAATGTCGACCTTGTCGTTGAGCTTGCCGCTCCGGTCGACAAGCTGGCTGACCATGCTGTCCGACGAATCCTCCACCGTCACCATGTAGACCAAAGGCAGGTTGGCGCTGCCGTCGAAGGTGGCCCAGTGGACGAGATAATAGGGCCGCGCCGTCTTCGGATTGACCGAGACCTTGGCCGTCTGCGCCAGCGTGAATGGACCGAAGGTCTGCTCGCTCTTGACGTCCTCGAGATAGAGCCGCTCGGCCATCGATTTCTGCAGTGCGTCGGGGAACTGCTTGTGGCGCAGGATGAAGTCGGCCATCTCTTCGCGCAGCTCGCCGGCCTGGGGAATGTTGGCGAGCCGGCCGTCGGCCTGGCGGCGGTCGTTTTCCAGTTCGAGCAGGTTCTGGAACACCGGGTAGCCGCTTTCGGCGCGCGAAATGCGGAACGTGTCCATGAAACCCAGCCGGTTGCGCCAGCAGGAAAAGGACTTGTCGAGCCGGGCGATGTATTCGGCAACGATCCTGGCGACAATGCCATGCCGGTAAAGCGGCGAGCGGTCGTCGCGCATGAACACTTCAAGGCCGCCGAGCGCGGCCGTGATTGCCGAGAAATACCGCGCCGCCGCGTCGTTTTCGGGTGTCATGCTGTCAGCCCTGCGATTGTCGCACCGGTGCGCGCGGCAATTATGACTGCACGTAGTTGGCCGAATTGTGCTTCTTCAGCACCTCGTCGAAGCGGCGGGCGAAGGCATCGTCGGCCAGCTTCTTGCGGCGCTGGATGTCGGCGCTGGCCACCATGTTCTTCTCGTGCATCTCCAAGAGGTCGCCGATGTGCTTCTGCGAGGCTGCGCCAATGCCGGCCATGGTTTCCTCGGCCGTGTTGTCGACCTGGCTGCCCAGCGTGTTGATCTTGTGGGCGACGTCCTGCTGCGCGGCGGTCTTCAGTGAATCCTCCAGCGCCTTGTAGAGCACGATGCGCTGCTCGGTATCGATGGTCAGTTTGTTGATCAGCGTCGACTGCGCGGCGATCTGGTTGTTGAGCGAATCGACGAAGGTCTGGAACATCGAGGTGTAGCGCTCCAGCGTCTGGCTTTCGGCCAGCAGCTCCTGCTCCTTGGCCTGCTTTTCATTGTATTCGGTGGCGAGCTTGGAACGTTCGCCCTCGAGCTGCGTGCGGTCTTTCTGGCTGGTCGAGGCGGCGATCTTGTTTTCGATGTCGAGCAGCATCGGATTGAGCTCCTCGATGCGCTTCTGCACGGCTTCGAGGTTCGTCATCGTCGTCTTGCGGCGCTCGATAACCTGCGACAGGCTGGCTTCGGAGGTCTTGTAGCGCTGGTCGAGAACTTCCTTCTGCGCCTTCAATATGCCGACGATGGTGTCGGACTTGGCCAGCAGTTCCTGCAGATTGCCGGCGAGCGACATGTTGCGCACGCGGTCGGTGCGCATGCGCTGCTTGCGCTGCGCCGAAAAGACGCCGACGAAGTTTTCCCAGCCGGTATAGTTCTTCATGCTCTCGAACTCGGCGCCGAAGACATTGGTGGCGTCCTCGAGGCCGATGATCAGGTCGGCGATGTTGCCTTCCATCACCTTCTGCTGCTTCAGCACATCCTCGATGCGGGCGTTCTCGATGTCGAAATTGGCGTCGCCGATCTTCTTGTCGGCGGTTGCGAGTGTGTCGAGCACGGTGCCGGATTGCTCGATCTTGGTGCGCATATCCTGGACGACCTGCTTGGTCTTGGCAATTTCGGCATCGAAATTCTGCAATGTCGCCATAGGGGCCTCCCGCTTCGGCTTCCGCTCGCTGGTTGCGAACAGCGGCGAATATATGTGGGGTATCAGGGGATTGAAAGACGTGAAAACAGTGCGCTGCGCGAAACAAATATTCGGCCGAACCCTTGAAAGGCAATGGAGCCGTGGTCATGGCGTGATCAACTGGTCGGCCAAGCCTGGTTCAGCTGATTTTGAACTTTCATGTCGGCAAAGCAATCAGTCCACGCCGAAGCGGACGGCTCCGAAACTTGACAACAACTGACCCTTGCAGCCCCACAGGCCTGCGCAAGCCGGTCCGTCCCACTCCGGACGGCGTCTGCTCAAGGCTTGGGATCAGCCTTCAGATAGGCAATGATGTTGGCGATGTCGTCGTCATTGCTCAGGCCGCTGAAGGCCATCCTGTTGCCGGGCACCTTCAGCTTGGGCGATTTGAGGTATTCGGCAAGATTTGCCTCGTCCCAGACGAGACCGGCAGCACCCGCGCTCTTCATTGCCTCCGAATAATGGCCGAGGAAGCTTTCGGCGGTTCCCGCCGTGCGACCGACGACGCCCATAAGATGTGGGCCGACCTTGTCGCGGTCGGTGGCCGCCTCATGGCAGGCCACGCACCGGTTGAAAACATGTTTGCCCAGCACAGGATCGCCCCCGGCCTGGGCGGCAATGGAAGTGGCCAGGAGAAGAAGGCTGGCGGACAAGACGGCTCGAAGCATGGCTGACCCCGGGGAGTTCTGGCTGAGACGGGAAATAGGGCGCTGACCTTAACAAAGGCACCATTTGAATGGCGCGGCTGCAAGAGATGGCAGCCGGCTGCCCGATGCCGGCGTCCGGCGGGCCTTCGTTTCAGCCGCTGACAAAGCCGATGAAGTCGTCGGGTGCCGCGCGGCCCATTTCCTCTTCCCAATGGCGGCGGCAGAGCGAGACATAGACATCCTTGCCGATCGCCACCTGTTCGCCCTGCCGGGCCACCTTGCCGTCGGGACCGAGGCGCACGACCATCGTGGCCTTGCGGCCGCAACGGCAGATGGTGCGCACCTCGCGCAGATCGTCGGCGATGGCCAGCAGCGCGCGCGAGCCGGGAAACAGCTTGCCCTGGAAATCGGTGCGCAGGCCGTAGCACATGACGGGGATGTTGAGCCGGTCGGCGATGCGGGCAAGCTGCCAGACCTGTTCTTCCTCCAGGAACTGCGCCTCATCGACGAAGATGCAATGCACCGCCGTGTGCTGGTGATGCTCGGCGACGCGGGCGAACAGGTCGTCGCCATCGCGAAACATCTCGGCTTCCGTCTCCAGCCCGATGCGCGACGAAATCAGGCCTGTGTCGCCCATGCGGTAGTGACCGGCGACGAACAGCATCGTCGTCATGCCGCGTTCGCGGTAATTGTACGATGCCTGCAACAGCATGGTCGTCTTGCCGGCATTCATCGTCGCGTAGTGGAAGTAAAGCTTGGCCATGCCGCCCTTTTAAGCCGACTTGCCGCCACGCGGGGAGAGGCCGCGGCCGCATTCCCCTGAAAAAGCAGCCACTGCCGAGGCAGATTGCGCTCGGGGCTTGGCACGGAAAGCGTCAGCGGTGTCGCTGATTGGCCAGCCAGCGCCGTTGATCGTGATTGTCTTAGTGCTTGAAACCACTTCAGAATGGTGTTTGGCTGACGAAACAAGGCGGGCACAAAGACCGAAACTTCGCTTCGCCAAAGAATCGAAATGGGAGAATACAGATGTCGCGTATGAATTCCTTCGTCGCCGGCCTAGGCTTGGCGGCTTTCCTGTCCACGGGTGCTGCCTTCGCCGGCGATCCGGCAAGCTGCAAGGCGGTTCGCCTCTCCGACGTCGGCTGGACCGACATCCAGGCTACCACCGGGCTGGCCTCCGTGCTGCTTACCGCGCTCGGCTACGAACCGCAGGTGATCCAGCTCTCGGTTCCGGTGACCTATGCGTCGCTGAAGAACAAGGACCTCGATGTCTTCCTCGGCAACTGGATGCCGTCGATGACCAACGACATCAAGGATTACACGGCCGACGGTTCGGTCGAGACCGTCAGCCAGAACCTGGCCGGAGCCGGTTACGGCATCGTCGTGCCGACCTATGTCGCGGATGCCGGCGTCAAGTCGCTGACCGATCTCGGCAAGTTCAAGGACAAGTTCAACGGCAAGATCTACGGCATCGAGGCCGGCAATGACGGCAATCGCATCATCCTCGACATGATCAAGAACCCGAAGGACAATCTCGACGGGTTCGAACTGGTCGAATCCTCGGAGGCCGGCATGCTGACGCAGGCCGAGCAGTCGATGAAGAACAATGAGTGGATCGCCTTCCTCGGCTGGACGCCGCATCCTGTGATGGGCGCCATGAAGATCACCTATCTCGATGGCATGGGCGACAGCGGTTTTGGCGCGGCCACCGTCTCGACCAATGTGCGCAAGGGCTACATGACCGAGTGCCCGAATGTCGGAAAGTTCATCGCCAACCTGAAATTCAATCTGGATATGGAAGGCCAGATGATGGACGCGATCCTGAAGGGCAGCGATGCAAACACGGTGGCAACCGACTGGCTGAAGAAAAATCCGGATGCGGTCAAGCCCTGGATCGCCGGCGTGACCACCTTCGACGGCGGCGACGCGGCGGCGGCGGTCAAGACCGCGCTCGGGAGCTGAGCCGACTTTGATTTCGGCGTGACCGAAACAGAGGGCAGCCATTGTGGAAAGGCTGCCCTTTTTCGTATCCTGTGACAAGATGACGTTGCGACAATACGGGGCCGAAGGCAGAGCTCTGGCAAACGAGGGGTGAGATGGATCCGATTTCCAAATTCATGGTCGATCACAAGATCCCGATCGGCGCCTGGGGAAAGGCGTTCTTCGGCTTCCTCACCGACAATTTCGACACCGTGTTCAGGGCCTTCTCGAACGGCCTCAATTTCCTGCTCGACGGGATGGTCGACATACTGCTGATGGTACCGCCGGTGCTGCTCGCTTTGGTGATCGCCGTCATTGCCTGGCTGCTGCAGCGCTCGCGGCCGCTCGCCATCGCGGTTTTCCTCGGCCTGATCTTCATCATCAACCAGAACCTCTGGAAGCAGACGGTGCAGACGCTGGTGCTGGTGGTCGCGGCCGCTGCGGCGGCGATGGCCATCGGCGTGCCGCTCGGCATCTGGGCGGCGCACAAGCCGAAGGTCTATCGCATCATGCTGCCGGTGCTCGATCTGATGCAGACGCTGCCGACCTTCGTCTACCTGATCCCGGTGCTGACGCTGTTCGGCCTCGGCAACGCGCCCGGCCTTATCGTCACCATCATCTTCGTCATCCCGACCGCGGTCAGGCTCACCCATCTCGGCGTCGTCTCGGTGCCGAAATCGATCATCGAGGCCGGCGAGGCCTTCGGCGCCACCAAGAGCCAGCTGTTGTGGAAGGTCGAGCTGCCCTCGGCGCTGCCCACCATCATGGCGGGCCTGACACAGTCGATCATGCTGTCACTGTCGATGGTGGTGTTCGCCGCCCTGATCGGCGCCGGCGGTCTCGGCACGGAAATCAACCGGGCGCTCGGTTCGCGCCGCATCGACCTTGGCCTTGAGGCCGGTCTTGCCATCGTCGTGCTCGCCATCGTGCTCGACCGGATGACCCGCATTGGCGTTGGAGGCAAGAAATGACCGTCGCCGTCGATTTCAGGAATGTCGATATCGTCTTCGGCGCCGACCAGGCCGGTTCGCTGGCGATGATCGACAAGGGTGCTACCCGGGCCGAGATACTCGAGAAGACCGGCAATGTGCTCGGCTGCGCCGGAGCCAGCCTGACCGTGCATGAAGGCGAGATTTCCGTCCTCATGGGCCTGTCCGGTTCGGGCAAGTCGACGCTGCTTCGGGCGGTCAACCGGCTCAACGTGGTGTCGCGCGGCCAGGTGCTGGTCAAGGACGGCGACCGCACGGTCGATGTCGTCACTTGCGATGAGCCGACCTTGCGGCGGCTGCGGCAGAAGCAGGTGGCGATGGTTTTCCAGCAGTTCGGCCTGTTGCCGTGGCGCACGGTGGAGGAGAATGTCGGCCTCGGCCTCGAACTCGCTGGCGTGCCGGATGCCGAGCGCAAGGAGCGGGTGCACAGGCAGCTCAAGCTGGTCAACCTCGACCAATGGTCGGACAAATACGCGCATGAGCTCTCGGGCGGCATGCAGCAGCGCGTCGGCCTGGCGCGCGCCTTCGCCACCGAGGCGCCTATCCTGTTGATGGACGAGCCGTTCTCGGCCCTCGATCCGCTGATCCGCACCAAGCTGCAGGATGAACTTCTGCAGCTGCAGGCGGAGCTGAAGAAGACCATCATCTTCGTCAGCCACGACCTCGAGGAGGCACTGAAGATCGGCAGCCACATCACCATCATGGAGGGCGGCCGTATCGTCCAGACGGGCGCGCCGGAAGACATCGTGCTGCGCCCCGCCAACGATTATGTCCGCGACTTCATCGCCAATGTGAACCCGCTCTCGGTGCTCACCGCCTGGAACGTCATGCGCGACCGTCGCGACCTCGAACATGGCGACAATGGCTGGGTGTGGCTCGACCGGCGCAAGACGACGCGTTTCAAGATCGACGAGCACGGGCTGGTGGCGGCGGCCGAGCGCGACGGCAAGCCGGCAGTATGGGTGTCCTGCGCCGATGTCGAGGGCCAGCCCGAGGAGCTGGCGCAGGTGTTCTGGGCCAATCCCGGCACGTCGCTGAAGACCGTGATGCTGGCCATGCACCGGTCGCAGACGGCACCGGTAGCGCTGTTCGACGATCAGTCCCGCTTCGTCGGTGCCATCGGCATTCGCGACGTGCTGAGCGCGGTGCTGCGGCGGTAGGCCGGCAACGTCAACCGAAAGGCTTTCGGGTCGCGTCGGGAGGCGCCTTGAAACGGATATTGAACTGGCTGTCGACGGCGCGCGCGGCGCAAGCGGCGCTCGGCTTGCTGATCGTGATCGCGATCCGGTCGATACTGGAGTTCTTCCGTGTCGGAAGCGCAAGCGGCGGGCCGATTGACGGCGCACAGCTCTTCTATGTCGAAGGGGCACTTGCCGCGTCGATCGCGGCGCTGGCCGTTCTCGTTCTGCATGCGTTCGGGCGGCATCGCTGGGCAACAATGCTCGCGGCGGCGGTCATCATCGCGCTGTTGGCCTGGAAGATCATCGCGACAAGTTGACGTTCGATGCGGCCTGATCAGTCTCAAGCCGCCAGCGGCAGGCGCAGCTCCGTCAGCAGGCCGCCGTCAGGATGGTTGGACAGGCGGACTTCGCCGCCCGCGGCACGCGCGATGTTGCGGGCGATGGTCAGCCCGAGCCCGAGGCCGCCGGTCTGGCGGTTGCGGGACTGTTCGAGGCGCACGAAGGAGCCGAACACGGCGTCGATCTGGGCCTGGGGTATGCCCGGCCCTTCGTCGCGGATGGCGAGCGTGATCGTGCCGTCGGAGCGGTGCAGGCTGAGATGCGCCTTCTTGCCATAGGTGACGGCGTTCTGTACCAGATTGGTGACGCAGCGCTTCAGCGCCACCGGTCGCGCCATGCAGATCAGGCCGCGTGAGCGGGTGTCGTCATTGTCGAACGAGACGTCCGGATAGGCGTCGGCGATCGATTCCACGAGCGACCAGAAGTCGATGCGTTCGCTCTTTTCCTCGTTCACCTCGAAGGTGGCGAAGTCGATCACCGAACTGGCGATGCTCTCGACATCGGCGAGATCATGCGCCAGCGCCTCGCGAACCGCCGATTTGCGCAACAGCTCCAGGCGCAGCCGCATGCGCGTCATCGGCGTGCGCAGATCATGCGCGAGTGCGGCGGCAAGATGTTCACGGTCCTCGACATATTCGCGCAGCCTGGTCTGCATGGCGTTGATCGCCCTGGCGGCAGCACGCACCTCACGGCTGCCGCTCTCGGCGATCGGCGGGCTCTTCAGGTCCTTGCCGATCCGGTTGACGGCGGTTTCCATCATCCGGTAGGGCGCGGTCAGCCGGCGCAGCGACCAGATCGACATGATCACCACCAGCCCCGCGATCAGCGCATAGAGCGGCAGACTGTCGACGCTCAGGATCGGGCCGACGGGGGTGATCGGTTCGGTGAAGTTCAGCCATTGGCCGTCGGCGAAGCGCAGCGAGGCCGTCAGCTTGTCGCTCTGGGCGAAATTGGCGGCCAGCACCAGAAGGTCCCGCTCGACCTGGCCGATATCGGGCGCCGGCGCCGCGCCGTTGGCATCGTCGGCTTCGCGCGTCGCCGGATCGCGGCGCACGCGCGCGTCGGTGATGCCGAACTTCGACAGCCGGCCGACGAGGATGTCCTCGAGCTCGGCCAGTTCATCGTCGCCGGCGATCGAGGAGGTGACGGCGGGCGTGTCCGAGACGGTGAGCGCGTATGTCGAGTTGAACAGGCCTGCGGCGGTCGCCTTGCGCTCCTCCGGCGAGGCGCCACTCATCAACTGTACGAGCGAGAAGGCGCGGTCGTTGAGACGGTAGAGGTCGACCACGTCATTGGCGGCGGCGCGGTCGCGCGACACGATGTAAAGGGTCGCGACCTGGCTGATCAGCAGGCCGGCAATGACGATCAGCAGCACCCAGACAGGCAAGGTCTGCGGCAGGAAACGTCTCATTCGGAGGCCGTCTCGGGCAGGAACTGGTAGCCGCCGCTGCGCACGGTGAGGATCAGTTTGGGCGTCTTGGGATCATCTTCCATCTTGCGCCGCAACCGGCTGACCAGGATGTCGATGCTACGGTCGAAGGAATAGTCGCTGTCGCCGCCGGACAGTTCGATGAGCTGGTCGCGGGTCAGCACGCGCTGAGCGCTCTTGACGAAGGTCTGCAAGAGGTTGAACTCGGCCATGGTCAGTTCGACCCTGACGTCATCGGGCGCGGTCAGCCGGCGGCGCGAACAATCCATGGTCCAGCCGGCAAAACGGTAAATCTGCTTTGTGGTGGCGCGCTTCGGCTCGGCGGCGCCGTTGCGCCGCAGCACGGCGCGGATGCGCGCCAGCAACTCGCGCGGGTCGAAGGGCTTGGGCACATAGTCGTCGGCGCCCATCTCGAGGCCGACGACACGGTCCGTTGTCTCGGTGACGGCGGTCAGCATGATGATAGGCGTCGTATACTGGGCGCGCAGGTCGCGGCACAGTTCCAGCCCGCTCCTGCCGGGCAGCATCACGTCGAGCACGATGAGATCCACCTGGGAACGGCGCAGGACGGCCTCCATCTCGGCGCCGTCGGCGGCAACCGAGGTGTGCAGGCCCCGCTTCTGGAAGAACTCCTGAAGCAGGTCGCGGATGCCCTTGTCGTCGTCGACGATCAGTATGTGTGTCTCGGATTTCACAGGTGCGCTGTCCCGGTTGCCGGCCAAGCCATGATTGGCTGGTGAGCCACACGATAGAATTCGGGCCATATGTTGGCCAGTACCTTGCTTTTCAAGGGAGAATTAATTCCGCCTTCCCCACATGGAAAGCGACGGTCAGCTTGGCGTGGCCTGGCCAGACACAATCCAGAAACAAAATTCTACAATCGGGAAAAACTCCTGAAAAAGTAGGCCGGCATAACGGTGCCGTGGCGGTCAGGTCATCGGCTGCGACGCTAGTCTCCGGGTTTACGGATAAACCAATGCCAAGATTGTCGATCAGTTTGTTGGGAGTTCTGCTGGGCCTTGGCCTGCTCACTTCCGCTGTCGACCAATCGGATGCAAAGGCGCCGCTCACCCGGAGCGAACGGTGCGCCAATCTCAGCCACCAATTTGATGAAGCCCTCGAAACCCATGCCACGGCAACGCAGGTCACCGCGGCAAAGGCACTTCAGAGAAAGGGCAACCGGTACTGCGCCGCCAAGAAACAGGCGCAGGGCATCCGGATGCTCGCCAATGCTTTGAAGCTGCTTGGAGTGACACCGAACGACCCGGTCCAGTGACACTCAAAAACGACCCGCAGAAAAAAGGAAATGAAGCCATGAACAAGTCCATCCTGTCCGCCCTTGGTCTCGCCGTCGCTCTCGCCTTCTCGATGCCGGTTCTCGGCAACGCAGCCGCCACCACGACCGCTGCCCCGGCTGCCGCCACCACGACCACCGCTCCGGCTGCTGCCGCGACCACCGCTCCGGCCAAGGCTGCTCCGAAGAAGGTCGCCAAGAAGACCGTCTGCAAGGTGACCACGAAGCACAAGTGCCCGGTCAAGAAGGCTCCCGCGATGGCTGCTCCCGCGAAGGCGGCCCCTGCGAAGGCTGCTCCCAAGAAGCCCTGATCAGCTTCGAGGTTAGTTCAACCAAGGCCGCCCCAGCCGCAAACCGGCTGGGGCGGCCTTCTGCCAAGGGCACGGTCGATAAGCTGAACACCCGGCGGCTTCCAGCCACGCATCTCGATCGTGCTTAACCCGTTTGCAATGCCGGCCCTGTAGGACAATCCGCATGAAGAAGCGGCTTTCGTCCATTTTTCGCTCCATGGTGATCGGCGGCCTGGTTGCCACCGGCGTCGCCAGAGTGCTGATTCTGCTCACCGCCAGCCCCGTGCCGGACCCTGCAAGCGGGCGCACCGAGCCTTCGCTGTTCGCGCCGGCGATTTCCAGCAACTGGGATTACATCACGCCCGTGCAGGCGTGGCTTTTGATCGTGCTCGCCGGCGTGACGCTGATCTGCGTTGCCGGATGGCCGATCGCGGCATGGCTGGAACGCCGGGCGGATGCCGACGCAAGTCGCCGGATCTTCGGCCGTCAGGGCCGTTGAACCGCGACAGACCATTTCCCACATGATCGTGAAGGACCGGGCGTGCCCGCCGACGGTCCGCAAATGGACGGTCGCTGCCACCCGTGGCAAAATGCGGGCTTAAGTTTGATCGCGAAACAGTCGGTTCGAATGCCTGAAATCACCACAAAACCGCGCGTCAAGGTGAAGCCGCAGACGGAGCGGCCGAAGCTCTACAAGGTCATCCTCATCAATGACGATTTCACCCCGCGCGAATTCGTGGTGACGGTGCTGAAGGGCGAGTTCAAGCTCAGTGAGGACCAGGCGCACCGGGTCATGATCACCGCGCACCAGCGCGGCGTCTGCGTGGTCGCGGTCTTCACCAGGGATGTCGCCGAGACCAAGGCGACACGGGCCACCGACGCCGGCAAGGCCAAGGGCTATCCGCTGTTGTTCACGACGGAACCGGAGGAGTGAGGAGCGGTCGCCCGCAGGGCGATTAGTCGACAACGATTTGTCGACTAAAGCGACGAACGCCCGGAGCCATAGCGGAGGGCGCTTTTTCCTTCTCCCACAAGGGGCCTGTTGCGCAATTCTGGCATTGTGATTCACTTCGATTATTGCTCGGAGGGATTTGCGATGGCGGTGAAGCGGACGGGACAGATGAGCTTTGTCGAGGCGTTCCTTGGGAACAAGGCGGTTGGCTCGTCGGGGATACTGGATCGGATCGGGTCGCTGGTGAAGTGGTACCGTTTCGAGAAGCTGCTTGGCGGACTCAATCATGGTGGTCCGGGCCATCCCGGCTGGCCGGCGCTGGTTCTCTACAAAGCCCTGCTCTTGCAGTCGCTTTACGGGCTGTCGGACCGCGAGCTGGAGGAAGCGCTCGCCGACCGGCTGTCGTTCCGCCGCTTCGTAGGGCTCGCACTCGACGAGACGGTGCCCGACCACACGGTGCTCAACCGCTTCCGCAATCTTTTGATCGAGAAGGGACTTCTGGACAGGCTGTTTGGCGAGCTCGACCGGCAGCTGGAGAAAGCGGGCGTGATGCTGAAGCGCGGCGCGATGCTGGACGCGACCCTGATCGAGGCGGCCTCGGCGCCG
>NZ_VFUI01000019.1:0-79526 GCF_006440535.1 Mesorhizobium sp. B2-5-13
CTTCACCGCCATCGCAAATCCCTCCGAGCAATAATCGAAGTGAATCACAATGCCAGAATTGCGCAACAGGCCCCTTGTGGGAGGAGGAAGAACCCTACACCGCCCAAGGATCAGCCACCCTTGGCCACACTGGCCGGCTCAGCTTCGTGTAATTCGTCGCCGCCGGATTGCTGGGATACGAACTCGGCGCCGCGACATAGATGATCTCGGCGGCGATCGGCTCGAAGCCGGCGTAGAAATGATTCGTTGATTTGATCAGCAGTAGGTCCTTCGTCAGCGGATCGACGCCGATGTTGGAAAAGACATCGGGCTCGAAGGTCTGCGTGCGATTGGTGTTCAGGATCACATCGACCTCGGTGCCTTCAATGCGCACCACCGCTGACGGTCCCAATGTCACGCGGCTCGGACCGAAACTCTGCCAGCCTTCGCTGACAGCCTTCAACACGGTGACGCGCGCATCGATCGGCTCGCCCGCCTGCGGCCCGGCCTTGCCGCCGAAGCGCAGGTCGATGACCGCGCCCTCGCCCGCCGCCTGGCAGAAAGTCACCGCGATCGGATCCCAGATCGTCGCCACGCCGACGCTTGTGATGCCCCGCGCCAGCAGTTCGCGAAGCACTATGGTGCCGTCGCCGGGAACGCCGCCGCCGGGATTATCCCAGATGTCGGCGATGACCACGGGCTTGCCGGGATTTTCGGCACGAACGGCCAGCGCCCGATCGATGCCGTCGGCCGCACTCAGCATCGTCATCGCCGTCGTTTCGCGCATGGCATAGAGCTCGCGTCCCAGCCGCTCGGCCAGCGCATCGCCTTTGGCCTTGTCATCGTTGGTGACGACAAGGATGCGCGTGCCCATTTCGGGCACGTCCGCGGCCATGAAGCCATGGATGACCGAGACCGACAGCACGCCGTCCTTGCCGTGCAGCGCCTTGATGCGGTCGACGAAGGAGCGCATCGGTTCGCGGCTGGTCGGCAGCACCTGGATCATGCGGCAGTCGAAGGTCGACATGACGGGTTTGATCTCGCCGCGCGCCGCGGCAAGTCCAAGTTCGACGACGTGCTCGCCGCGCTCGTAGAAATCGGTGTGCGGGAATTCGAGGAAGTAGGCCATGATGTCGGACGCCGCCACGCGCTTCGGCGTCAGATGGCTGTGCGGATCGAACTCGCAGGCGATCACCACGCCGGGCCCGACAATGCCGCGCACGCGCTCCAGCAGATCGCCCTCGCAATCATCATAACCCTGCGCCACCATGGCGCCATGCAGGCCCAAAATGACGGCATCGACCGGAAGTGCTGCCTTGAGCTGGCCGAGTATCTCGTCGCGCAGCGCTTCATAAGTCTGCCGCTGCACGAGACCGCCGGGCTCGGCCCAGGTCGCGGTACCCTCGATCACGGTCAGCCCTTCCGCGGCCGCGCAACGGCGCAGCGCCACGATCGGCGAGGAACACAGGGTCGGTGTTTCCGGATGCTTGCCCGGCCCGGCATAGAACGCCATCTCGAACGAGGCCCGGTCGGTCGGCACCGGCGAGAAGGTGTTTGTTTCCGTCGCCAGCGAGGCGGTGAAGACGCGCATGAAAGCTCCGTAGACTTCTTGTTTTTCGCAATTCCGGACGGAAAACCGCCGCGCACTTTTCCTGGACCTGCTGGGATCGCTACTTGACCGCCCCGAGCGCCAGCCCCCGAACGAGATAACGCTGCAGCCAGATGAACAGGATCGCCACCGGCAAAGTGGCCAGCAGCGTCGCGGCCATGACGTGATGCCATTCGATCGTGTAGCGGCCGGCGACCAACGAGAACACCTGGATCGGGAGCGTGTAGCTCTCCTGGCTGCGCAGCATGGTCAGCGCCACGACGAATTCGTTCCAGGCGTTGATGAAGGTGAAGATCGCCGTCACCGCGATCGCCGGCAGGCAGAGCGGCAGAAACACTTTGCGCAGCGTCAGCCAGCGGCCGGCGCCTTCCATCCAGGCCGCCTCCTCGAGGTCACGTGGAATGGTGTCGAAATAGCTCTGCAGCATCCAGACCGTGAAGGCGACGTTGAAGGCCATGTAGATGAAGCCGAGCGCGGTGGTCGATTCGACCAGCCCCCAGGCGGCCATCAGCCGGAACAGGCCGAGCACCAGCACGATCGGCGAGATCATCTGCGAGATCAGCAGGAACTGGCGGAAGGCGCCGTAACCGGCAAAGCGAAAGCGCGACATCGCGTAAGCCGCAGGCACCGAGATCAAGATGGCGCCGAGGGTGGCGATCACCGAGACATAGAGTGAATTGGCCAGCGCCTGGCCGAAGCCGGTCGCCACCCACATGTCGGAAAAATTCGACCAGCGGAACTCGCTCGGCCACCATGTGGGTGTCAGCACCTCGGTCCGTGGCTTGACCGCCGTCAGGAACATCACCGCGAAGGGAAAGATCGTCACCACGATCAAGGGCGCCAGCAACAGCCAGGCGATGACGGTGCGCTTCAGCTTGCCAGTCATGCGCGCTGCTCCCGCATCGCGAGGCGCACATAGATCATGGTGAAGATCAGCAATATGGCGAACATCACCAGCGACACCGCCGAAGCCTCGCCGAGTTTGCCGATGCGGAACGCGAGCTTGTAGAGATGGGTGACCAGGATATCGGTCGAGTTGGCCGGCCCGCCCTGCGTCATCACCCAGATGATCGGGAACGAGTTGAAGACGTAGATGGTGTTTAGCACGATGGCGATGTTGATGAACGGCTTCAGCAGCGGAAAGGTGATCTCGCGGAACTGCTGCAGCGGCGTTGCCCCTTCCAGTGCGGTCGCCTCGTAGAGATCGTCCGGGATCGACGACAGGCCCCCGAGGAAGATCGTGGTGGTGAACGGCACCGTCACCAAGATGCCGATCAGAACCTGCATCGGAAAGGCGGTTCCGGCCTGTGCCAGCCACTGGATGTTGTGGTCGATCAGGCCAAGCCCGATCAGCGCCGAATTCAGCATGCCGCTTTCGCCGCTCAGTGCCCAGCGCCAGACCACCGCCGTCATGGTCAGCGACACCGCCCAGGGCAGCATGATGATGACACGGGCAAGGCCCCGGCCATAGAAATCGGTGTTGAGGATCATCGCCACCGGGATCGAGAGCAGCAGCGCGCCGCCGACCACCAGCAAGGTCCACAGCCCGGTGCGCCAGAGTGCGGCGACAAAATCGGGATCGGCGGTCAGCGCGGCGAAATTGGCAAGGCCGCTGAACTCGCGCAACTGACCGAAGCGGTTGACGTCATGTGTCGCGATCTGGATCAGGTCCCAGACCGGCCAGAAGATGACCACCGCCGCCAGGAACAGGCTGGGCAAGGTCAGGAGATAGGGCAGGAAGCGATTTTGCATCGGCTTGGGTTGAGTCCCGGTGCGCTGGATCTGAGTTTCTGCTTATGCGAATTTCGGATCCGCTGCACCCGGCAGGAAGTCAAAAATGTGGCGCGCCCCGCCTGAGTCGGGGGCGCGCCACGGGCGCAGGGAGATACGCCCTATTTCTTCAGCACCGCATTGGCCTTGGCCGCGGCGTCCTTCAAGCCTGCCTCGGGATCGCCGCCGAGATAGATCTTCTGCATGGCATCCGAGGTGATCTGGGCAACTTCTTCCCAGCCCGGGATGACTGGCGCGAAACGGGCATCCGGAAGCAGGGCGGTGAAGGCGGCGAGATCGGCGTTGTTGACGTAATAATCCATCTTGGCCTCTTCCTTGTTCACCGGGAGGAAGCCTTCGCCTTGCGTGAACTTGGCGCGCTGCTCCGTGGTGAACAGGAAGTCCATCAGCTTCCAAGCCTCGTCCTTGTTCTTGGAGTTCTTGAACATGATCATGGAGTCGGTGACGCCATAGGTGCCGCGCGCGCCGGTCGGACCGGCCGGAATGGCGGCCACGCCGTATTTGAGGCTCGGCGCCTCCTCCTTGATCTGGTTGGACAGGAAGGGCGCCGTGATCATCATGCCGACCTTGCCCTGCTTGAACAGGTTCTGCACGTCCTCGCGGTTGTTGGAGGTGACGCCGGGCTCGGTCAGCCCCTCGTCGATCATCGACTTGTAGAGCTTGGCGGCTTCGAGCGCGCCCGGCGTGCCGAGGCCCGACGTGCCGTCCTTGTTGAGGATCTCGGTGCCCTGCGACCACATCGCGTAATAGTAATAGACGTCGGTCTCGATCTCCTTGCCCTGCAGGCCGAAACCGAAGGCACCCTGCGCCTTGATCTTGCGCGCATCCTCCTGCAGTTCGGTCCAGGTTGCCGGCGGCTTGGCGATGCCGGCCTTCTCGAACAGCTCCTTGTTGTAATACATGGCGCGCGCCGAAGCGGCGATCGGCAGGCCGTAGGTCTTGCCGCCCATGATCGAGGGCGACAGGAAGGTGTCGATGAAGCGGCCCTTGAATTCGGGCGTGATATAGCTGTCGAGCGGCTCTGCGACATCCTGCTGGACGAAATCGATCAGCCAGCGCGTGCCTATGATGGAGAGATCCGCATTGGTGCCGGCGGTTATGTCGGTGGTCAGCTTCTGCAAGAGCACATCCCACGGCACCACCTCGAACTTGACCGTGATGCCGGGGTTCTTCGCCTCGAACTCCTTCTTGACCTGCTCGAAGTAGGGGCCGGTCTTGGCGCTGTATTCAGCGACGGTAACCCGCACTTCGCCGGCCTCTGCCTGCGCCGCGAAGGCAAGCATGCCCATTCCGGCCATCAGGCCGGCCGTCCATTTTGCAAGGTTCATCCGATCTCTCCCATTGGTTCGCGCATTCGCGCTCCTTGTGCCGGTGCTGACACAAGATTTATGTGACTTTCCTACATTATCGATGAATTCGCCGCATGCAAGCGGATTAATATGTTGCTTAATTACATCGTGTTCTTTAGCCTCCCGGCATCTGCCCGACCTGCGGGAGGAGCAAGCGCCGTGGTTTCGAGAGCCGAATTCGAAGACAGGACCGTCATAGTCACCGGCGCCGGTGGTGGCCTTGGCTCGGCGATCGTCGCATTGCTGGCCGACAGGGGCGCGCGGGTGGTCGGCTGCGACCAGTCGCAAGAGGCGCTGGCGAGCCCGCACCTTGCCTCGCGCCATGTCTTCGACCTTCTCGACCGGGCCTCGGTCGAAGCCACGATCGCCGCCGTCCTTGAAAAGGACGGCGTCCCCGACATCCTGATCAACAATGCCGGCTGGACCCGCGCCGAGACGCTTGATGCGCTGACGGCGGACAGGATCGAGCACGAACTCGACCTCAACCTGACCGGCGTGATGATGTTCGCCGATCCCATTGCCAAGGCGATGGCCGCGCGCGGTTCGGGCAGCGTCGTCTTCATTTCCTCCGTCAACGCCATCGCGCATTTCGGCAACCCCGCCTATGCCGCCGCAAAGGCCGGCATCAACGCATATTCCAAATCGATCGCCGTCGAGCTCGGCCGCCGCGGCGTGCGCGCCAATGTGGTTTGCCCCGGATCGATCCGCACCGCCGCCTGGGACCATCGCCTTGCCAAGGACCCTGAGATCTTGGGCAAGCTGCAGCGGCTCTATCCGCTCGGCCGCATCGTCAACGCCTCGGAAGTCGCCGAAGCGGTAGCTTTCCTTGCTTCCGACCGGGCCTCGGGCGTAACAGGCGTGGTGATGCCCGTGGATGCGGGATTGACCGCCGGCTGCCTGCCGTTCATCGACGACATATTGGGAGCGTGACCATGACCGACGTCGAGTTTCGCAACCTGTCGAAATCCTTTGGCCAGCACAAGATCCTCGAGGACATCAGCCTCGACATCAAGAGCGGCGAGTTCGTGGTTTTGGTCGGCCCGTCCGGCTGCGGCAAATCGACCTTGCTGCGCATGCTAGCAGGATTGGAGACCATCAGTTCCGGCGATCTCCTGATCGGCGGCACGCGCGCCAACGACCTGCCGCCGCAGCAGCGCAACATCGCCATGGTGTTCCAGTCCTATGCGCTGTTTCCGCACCTGAAGGCCTCGGACAATATCGGCTTCGGCCCGAAAATCCGGGGCGAGAACCGCACGGCCATCGACCAGAAGGTCAAGAAGGCGTCCGGCGTCCTCAACCTGTTCTCCTATCTCGACCGGTACCCCCGCCAGCTCTCAGGCGGCCAACGCCAGCGCGTCGCCATGGGGCGCGCCATCGTGCGCGAACCCTCGGTGTTCCTGTTCGACGAGCCGCTCAGCAATCTCGACGCACAGTTGCGCGTACAGATGCGCACCGAGATCAAGGCGCTGCACCAACGGCTGAAATCGACCATCGTCTACGTCACCCACGACCAGATCGAGGCCATGACCATGGCCGACCGCATCGTGGTGATGGACCGCGGCAGGATCCAGCAGGTCGGGGCACCGCTGGAGCTCTATGACCGGCCGGCCAACAAGTTCGTCGCCGGCTTCCTCGGCTCACCGTCGATGAGTTTTGTGTCCGGGGCTCTCAAGACGACGCCCGAGAAAACCTGGTTCGAGTCGGTCGGCGGCGGGCGGCTTGCGCTCGCCGGCAAGCCGGTGCCGGCAGGCAGTGCGGTGGAGGCGGGCATCCGGCCCGAGCATTTCATCGTCGGTGAAGCCGCCGGCACCATGACGCTCAAGGTTGACGTCGTCGAGCCGACTGGTTCCGAAACCCATGTCTACGGTGCCATTGGCACTGATACGGTACGCGCCGTGTTCCGCGACCGGCTGCCGGTCCGGCCAGGCGACCTGCTGCCGGTCTCCGTCGATCCCGGCAACATCCATCTGTTCGACACGGCGACGGGCCTGCCTCTGAGATGACGACGGAAACTCGGATATGAAGACGCCTGCCGACATCATCACCCGGCTGCAGCTGATGTCGCAGGACGGCACCAAGTCGGATCGCCGACTGGCAAGTCTTGTCATGTCCGACCTCGACTTCGCCTCGAAGGCCGCGATCTCCGAGATCGCCGCGCGCGTCGGCGTCAGTGAGCCGACGGTGACCCGTTTTTGCCGCAATCTCGGCTGCGAGGGCCTGCGCGACTTCAAGTTCCATCTGGCGCAGGCCATTGCCATCGGCGGCCAGTATCTGTCGCCGGAGCCGCTGAGCCGCGACGCCCGCGAGCAGCGCATTGCGTCGGCCATCACCGGAGCGGCTGTCACAGCTATCCAGCGCGCCAGCGAGAATCTCGACATGACGACGCTGGTCGATGTCGCCGCGCGCCTTGCTGCGTCAGGCAATGTGCTGTGCATCGGTTCGGGTGGCATTTCCTCGATGATGGCGACCGAAATGCAGAACCGGCTGTTCAGGCTCGGCCTGCCGGTTCTGGCGCAGATCGACGGGCAACTGCAGCGCATGTACGCCGCCGTCGCCACGCCGGACACCACCGTGGTCGCCTTCTCGGTCTCCGGCTATGCCCGCTCGGTCATCGAGGCGGTGCAGGTCGCCCAGCAATATGGCGCCGCCACGGTGGCCGTCACCGCGCCCGACTCCGCACTGGCCAAGGCCGCCGACACGGTCATCCACCTGCAGCCGCTCGAGGACGGCAACATCTACAAGCCGACATCGTCGCGCTACGCGCTGCTGGCGATCGTCGACATGATCGTGACATCGGTCGCCGAGACGCGCGGCCCGAAGGTGCTGGAGAACCTGCGTCGCATCAAGCAGAGCGTGAACACGCTGAAGGTCGACGATCCGCGTTTGCCGCTGGGCGATTGATTGAACTTCAGGCAGAGGATTGATCGCAGAGCGCTTCGACACGTCTTGCCAGCGCAGCCGGTTCGCCAACAATGCGCAGAGTCTTGAGCCGGGCCGTGCCACCTGCAACGACCGAAACGGCCGAAGCCGGCACGCCCAGCGCCTTGGCGACCAGCTTCTTCAGCGCTTGATTGGCGGCGCCGTTTTCCGGCACGGCGCGGACCCGCGCCTTCACGTGACTTCGTCCGTCCGCCGATGTCTCGACACTTTCGAGCCCGTCCACCGAAGACTTTGGCGTCAACCGGACAAACAGCTCGATGCCGCTCTCGCTAATGCGGTACGGCGCGCTCATGCGATCTTCAGGCCAGCAGCAGCGGCGCCACCGTGGTGAGAATGAACTGCCTGAGGAAGAACAGGATCAGCAGCAGGATGATCGGCGAGATGTCGATGCCACCAAGGTCGGGCATGAAGCGCCGGATCGGCCGCAGCGCCGGCTCGGTCAGCCGGTAGAGCATGTTGCCGATGCTGCCGACGAACTGGTTGCGCGAGTTGACGACGTTGAATGCATAGAGCCAGGAAAAGATCGCCGAGGCGATGATGACCCACCAATAGAGGTCGAGCGCCATGACGATGGTTTGAATGAGGGCGAGCATGCCGGTCTCCAATTGTTGCCGACATGTAGCCATTACACGCCAAACCGGCAAGGGCAGGTTCCGCATGCGACCTGCGGTCGGGTTTTCGGTGATGCGCCGCCTTGACAGGAAACCGCGTCCCCCGATAAATGCGCCATCCGCTGGACGGGGCTGTAGCTCAGCTGGGAGAGCGCGTCGTTCGCAATGACGAGGTCAGGAGTTCGATCCTCCTCAGCTCCACCAGCGGAATAATCGATTGTCCGCCTTTCCCGAGCGGTAACGCCCAAGCATCATGCGATACCACGGCGTCAATCCCCCCAAAAATGGCCAGATGCGATTTCGCGTTCCCAAGGCGAAATGGTTGTCAATTGGACTTATGGCGATGGCCTCTGTCCGGTAGACGCTATTTTTTTTGGAAGCCGCCCCATTAGACTGGCGTTCTCAAATCAGTTTTTTCTGTGTGTTGTGACAAGGCGTTTCGGCAGGGGCGACCGAAGGCGCTATACGGATTCCGACTCGAAATGAAGAAGCCGCCCGCGGAAGCAAAAAAGTGTCCATTCGCGAGAATCTCGCTGCAAATCTCAGGCGGCTCTGCAAGGACCATGCTTCCGTCAGCGCGGTGTGCCGCGAGCTGGGCATCAACCGCACGCAGTTCGAGCGTTACCTGCAGGGGCAGACCGTTCCCAACAAGACCACCGCCAAGCTGATCTGCGACTACTTCCGCGTCGATGAACCCGAACTGTACCGGGACCCCGGCACGCCTGAGCTCTCGGCTCCCGGCCTGCCGCCGATTTCCGAAAGCCTGTTCACCCAGATGATCCGCCCGCCCGCTCCGTCGATCGCGAGCGGCACCTATTTCACCTATTTTTCGATTCCGACCCGCGCCGACCTCCTGATGCGCTCGGTGACCTTCGTGCGTCGCGAGGCCGAATTGGTCACATTCCGCAGGGTTACCGGATGGTCGGAGCGCCGCGGCTCGACATGGGCGCGGGCGCGCGGCAACCACTATGGCGTGGCGATCTCGCGTCTCAACTGGATCTATTTCAGCGGCGTCAACCGCCGCCAGACAGGCGAGCCGTCGCTGATCTCGGTGCAATGGGCGCCTATCTCCGAACCGGTGCTGACGGGCAAGGCCATGCTTCTGACCGAAACCGGACCGGCATTCGTGTCGGTCATCATGCGGCAGGACATGTCCAAGATCCCGCCCAGGCGTGCGATCGGCATGGCGCACGTCATCAGGCTCGATGATCCCAGCCTCGACCAGCTCGTCGTTAGTCTCGCTCGGGAAGGGCTGGGCTAGCCGCATGCTTACGCTGAAAAAGAACAAGAATATCCCAAAAAAGCGTATGCCAGCGATCGCCCTACTCCATATCTGAGTAAAATCGATTTTTTTAGACTTTACTACCAAGAAAGATATTTTAGATCGTATTTGATTTACTACAATTTTAACAAAGGATTAACTCCTCGGACCATACCTTTCTTCTCGCGGATCCCTTTTGGGGATCCTTCAACAGATCCCATTGGGGGGGTCGGGAAAGGGACGAAAATGGCCAAGAAAGTCAACAATGCCCCGAAGCTGACGGTTGCCGCTGGCACGCAGACCGCCTTCTTCTCGCAGGGCATGCACTACAACAAGCGCTGAAGTCGTTCGGCGCCGACGGGCATTCGCCTGTCGGCGCTCCACATCCACGAACGGCATACAGCATTATGAAAATGCGCTCTTCAAAAACGCTCGTCTTCTACCCTGGGACCAACAAGGTCACGGCCTGCAACTTCCTGACCAGAAGCGTCTTCGAATGCAGCCCCGAAGTGGTCGGCCTCCTCGCTTCCTGGGATGAATGGGCTTCCCCCGCGGAGATCGCGCGCGCCCACGGCTGGTCGAAGGCCGACCTGAATGCCGTCGTCCCGCAACTGCTCGATTTCGCCGCCCTCGTCACCGCCGGCTCACCGCTGGCCGAACAGGAAACGCAATTCTCAGGGCAATGGGGTTGGGGTCTGCCGACCGCGCTGATGCATTTCTGCGTCCAAGACTCAGAGTTCATGACCATCGAACAGGCGGAGGCGCGGCAGATCGAACGCGCCGGCCATGTCGCGCGGCCAGACCTGCTGCTGAGGAATGATCCGGGCGCCATCCGGCTGCCGGACGCGCTGGCAGACAACGACCTTCTGGCCCTGATGGCCCGCCGCCGCACCAACCGCACCGCGGCCGCACCCACCATCACCTCGCGGCAGCTCTCCGATTGCCTGTTCGCGGGCATGGGCATTACCGGCGAGACCGGCAACTGCGTCGGCGCCCTGCCGCTCGGCATGACCCCTTCGGGCGGTGCGCGAAACCCCTACGAGGCCTATGTGGTTGCACTCGGCGTCGAAGGGCTGGAGCCCGGCGTCTATCACTATTCCGCCGCCGATCATGACCTCGGCAGGATCTCGGCCAACCATATGCCGAAGATTTCGGAACTGATCGGCGGACAGGAATGGGCTGACGCCATGCCGTGCCTCATTCTGCTTTGCGCCAGGCTCGACCGCACCATGTGGAAATATGAGGACGCCAACGCCTACCGCGTCGTGCTGATCGAGGCCGGCCATATCGGCCAGAACATGATGCTCGCGGCGACCAGGCATGGCCTGTCGGCCTGCCCGACAGCGGCGCTGAGCCATTCGGCGATCAAGCGCCTTCTGGGCCTCGACCGTCTCACCGACGCGCCCATCTATGCGTTGACCCTCTCAACCCCGGAACTTGATCCGCATTCGGCGGCTTGGTCGATCAATTAGCCGACTTAACATGTCTAATGTAGCCAATACCCCTTCCCAGAGTTCCATCCGATGACAGGAGCAGCACGTGTCAAATCATTCCTTACGTCAGTCAGAGCTCGATAGTCTCCAATATATCGCGACGATGACCAATGAGCTGGTGCAGATGGCCGAAGCAAGCCGTTTTCCCATGATCTCCTATCTGCTCGGCATGGCCTATGCCGAGGCCTTCGATGTCTTGCGCGGCGCACGGCCGGCCAGACATGCGCAGCTCAGCGGCAACCCTATGCACCCCAAGGCACACGCAAAAGGCAACCACGCTCAGCCAAGGACAGCGTAGCGCGGTGCTGCAAAACTTGCTGCCGCTGCTGGAAAGGTCGCCGCGGACCTCGGCCTGATCGCCGGCAACCCGCGACACGGACATTCATGCGCACGGATTTGAGGGGACCAGCAAATGAACATGATCTGGGGCGCGGCGGATGCCTTTCACGTCCATTTCGACTTCATGATGCAGACCATCGACATCAATGGCGTCGGCGATCCCAACCTTTGGAATCCTGCGCACCAAATGCCGTTCTACCTGGAACAGGTCGAGGCGCTCTGCCAGTCGATGAGCCGGCGATAGACACCGTTCAATTCCTGGCGGCTGCTAGTCCCGCAAACTGAACACAAATGGCGCCGTACGGCTGACGCGCGAGCCTAGTTCCGACGGCGGCGCCGGCACGGTGGCGCCCTGCAGCACCGCGAGCGCGGCACGGTCGAGTTCGGCATCGCCGGACGAACGGATCACGTGCGCCGATATCACCCGGCCTGAGGCATCCACGGTGAAGGCCACATTGGCATTGCCCTGCGCGCGTCGGGATTTCGCGGCACTCGGGTAGCGCTTGTGGCGGTTGATCCACGCCGTCAGCCGCGATTCCCATTTGACTGGGCTGACACCCGAAATCCCGGCCGTCGATTTCGGCGTCGCTGCCTTGGCGGCGGGCTTGATCTCGGCGCTTGCGGCACTTGCCGTCTTCGGCGGTTCCGCCTTTTGCTTCTTCGGCTTTGGCTTGGGCATGTCGACAGGCCTTTTGACCTTGGCTTCGGCCGGTTCCTTTTCCTTGCGCCGCTCCGTCGGCTTTGCCTGCGGCAGCGGAACGACAATCTCCGGCGCGACGGTCTCGACGATATCGGGGACGACCTCCTCCAGCGGCGGCTGGTCGACTGGTTCGACTTTCGTCATCTCCGTTGACTCGTCCGGCGGCACCGTCTCCGGCTCGGCAGCAGGCTCCGCTTGCTCGGTCACCTTGTCGGGTTCGGCTTTGGTGATCTTTTTGGTCTCTTCAACCGGCTCGGTCTGGTCGGGAATGGCCGCACCGAGCACCGCGGCCTGTTCAGGTAACGCCGGCGTCACCATCATCGGCGCCATTTCGATCATCAGGGCTGGCGGCGGTCCGCCATCCGGCAGGTCGGCTGGACTGAAATTCTGCACGGCATAGGCGACCGCGACGTGCGCCCCAAGCATCAGCACGGCCGCACATGCCCACAGGCCAAGATCGCGCCAGCCGAAGCGCGACAGGACCATCGTGGCCGAGGCGGCGGAGCATGTCATGGGGCAGCCGTCGCGCCTGGCACCGGTGCGGCGGCATCACTGGCGGGAGCGGCCTCCAGGCCGACCAGGGCGACCTTCAGATAGCCGGCTGCACGCAGCAGGTTCATCGCCTCCATCAGGTCGCCATAGGCGACCGCCTTGTCGGCGCGCAGGAAGATGCGCGTCTGCTTGGCGCCCTTGGTGCGGCTGTCGAGTGTGGCGGCAAAAGCCGGGCGCGGCACGGTGTCATTGCCGATCGAGAGCGTGAGATCATCCTTCAACGTGAGGAAAAGCGGGGTCTCCGGCCGCGGCGCCGGTGTCGCGGTCGACCCGGGCAGGTCGACATTGACATCCACCGTCGCCAGCGGCGCCGCGACCATGAAGATGATCAGGAGCACCAGGATAACATCGATGAACGGCGTGACATTGATCTCGTGGCTCTCCTCGAGGTCGTCATCCATGGTCTGGCGGATCCGGCTGCCCATGGTCTTGCGCCGCTACTCGGCCGCCACCGCCGTCGCGGGTGCGACGTAGCGGAAATCGAGGTCGCGGCTGACCAGCCGTTCGACGCCCGCCGAGGCATCGGCCAGGATTTGCCGGTAGCCGGCTATGGAGCGGGCGAAGACGTTGTAGATCACCACCGCCGGAATCGCCGCGACCAGACCCATCGCGGTGGCCAGCAGCGCCTCGGCGATGCCTGGCGCGACCACGGCGAGATTGGTGGTCTGCGCCTGCGAAATGCCGATGAAGGCGTTCATGATGCCCCAGACGGTGCCGAACAGGCCGACGAAAGGCGCGGTGGAACCGATCGTCGCCAGCAGGCCGGTGCCGCGCGACATGCGCCGCGACGCCGCCGCCTCGATGCGCAACAGGCGCGAACTGACCCGTTCTTTCAGGCCGTCTCCCCCGACATGGTCGAGCGCACCGGCCGAAAGCGCGGTCTCTTCCGCCGCCGCCCGCACCAGGAGCGCGCCGGGGCCGCCACCGCGGTCGAGCGCGCGGCTCGCCTGCTTCAATGTCGCGGCATCGCCGATCGCGCGAACCGCGCGGCGGATGCGCAGCTTGCCGCCGAAAATCTCCAGCGATTTGGCCAGCCATATCGTCCAGGTTACGAGCGACGCGATGGCCAGTCCGATCATCACCGCCTTCACGATGATGTCGGCGGCCATGAACATGCCCCATGGCGACAGGTCGTGCGGCAGGTTCAGCTCCATCGCCCCCGCAGATGCCGCCGGCAGCGGGAGCGCCGGCGTCACGGGTGCGGCAGCCGCCGGCGCGGCAGGTGCCGGTGCGGCTGGAGCAGCTTGTGCCGCTTCGGTCGATGCGGCAGGTGCCTCAGCTGCTGGAGCAGCGCCGGCCGGTTGCTCCTGGGCCATCGCGCCGGTCGCCGCCAGGATCACCGATGCGACAAATGCCACCAACAAACCATGTCTCAACACGAGCTTCTTCCTTGTCCTTACAGCGGCCCCGGTCATGGCATTTCTCCAGCGCGGCCGCCGCATTCCAATCCCGGCTGCGCCAGGCAAGGTGCCCGGCTGACTATGAAACATGAACTTATTAGTCAACATTAAAGATGACTGCAATGCTCAACAATTTGGGAATGCGCCGCAAAATCCCTGAAACGCTACGGCGCCAGTGGTCTGCGATATCCGCCCCGGGCTATGCGATGACAGGCATCCAGTGTCGCCGTGTCGATGCGGACTCGCTAGACTGATCCGGCAGCAAGGAGTTCCGGATGATCAAGGCAATACCTTTCGACTACCCCTATGACGGCAGGCTGGTTGCCGAAAACACTGCGTTGATCGTCATCGACCTGCAACAGGATTTCCTGTCGACATCGGGCTATTTCGCCAGAAAAGGGTATGACCTCTCGCCGCTGCGGGCGATCCTGCCGACGGTGAACCGCCTGATCGCGGCCGCACGCGAAGCCGGCGTCATGATCATCCACACCAGACAGGGCTACCGCGCCGACATGGCCGACATGACGCCCTACGAGAAATGGCGCCGCAAGCGCGCCGGCCTCGACGGCACCGACGTCCTGCTGCGCTCCGGCGCAGGGTTCCAGATCGTTCCGGAGATCGATATCGTCCCGCACGACATCATCGTCGACAAGACCTGCAACAGCGCTTTCACCTATACGGATTTCGAGCTTGTGCTGCGCGCGCAAGGCATCACCCATCTGATGTTTTCCGGCTGCACGACCGATGTCTGCGTTCACACCACGTTGCGCGAAGCCTGTGACCGCAATTTCCAGTGCCTGACGATCTCGGACGCCTGCGCCAGCGGCGACAAGCAAGCGCATGAAGCGGCGTTGCACATGGTGACGGTCGAGGACGGCGTCTTCGGCGTGCTGGCCGATTCGGACGCCGTCATCGCGGGCTTGTCGCGCCTTCCTTGCCGGACTGATCCGGGTGCCGCTACTCCAGCATGACGATGGCCTCGACCTCGAAGAGCATCGGGTCGATCGCAAGCTTGGGAACGGGAACCAGAGTTTGTGCCGGCAGCGTCTCGCCGAACATCTCCTTCGCGCTTTGGGTCAACACGCCAAGCTTGGACATGTCGTGATCGACGACGAAGACCGTGAGCTTGGCGACCTTGTCCGGCCTGGCGCCGAGCGCATCCAGCGCGGCGCGCAGATTTGCGTAGGCCTGCTTAACCTGGACGGCGAAGTCGGGTGACAAGCCTCCCGTGCTGTCTTGGCCTCCCTGCCCGGAAATGTAGGCCACCCGGGCTCCGGCGGGCATGATTACGGCTGTGCTATAGCCATTCGGCGACGGGTCGTAGAGGGCTTTTGGATTGACGATGGTCAACCTGGATTCATTCGCATTCGCTGGCGCCACAGTGGAAGCTGCCATGATCATGATTAGTCCTCCGATAAGCAGATGGTTGGTTGTGCATGACATGATTTTTCTTAACTCCGCGGACCGACTCGTACGCCATACGAGCCAGTCGCATGGTACATTATACGAGTCAATTGAGCGGGATCGACATTCCTGCCATTGCCGGCCAAAATCATATACTGAACAGAGAGGAAGATGGATGACCGCCAAACGCAGCGGCGCCCGGAGCAAACGGCCCCGACGGACGGAATTCCAGCCCGCGCCGGAGCCGCGCGGTGAACCGCACCTCTCGCTGGAACGCCCTCTCTCCTTGGAACGCATTGTCGCCACTGCGGTGGAACTGCTGGACGCACGGGGGATCGACGGATTGACGATGCGTCGACTGGCTGATCGCCTCGGCTCGGGCGTGATGAGCCTATATTGGCACGTCGACAACAAGGACGGCGTCTTCGATCTGGCGCTCGATTCCGTGCTCGAATATCGCGGATCGCCGCAAATAAATGCCGCTGAGGACTGGCGAGTGGAAATT
Organism: Mesorhizobium sp. B2-5-13; assembly: GCF_006440535.1. Taxonomy (NCBI): domain Bacteria; kingdom Pseudomonadati; phylum Pseudomonadota; class Alphaproteobacteria; order Hyphomicrobiales; family Phyllobacteriaceae; genus Mesorhizobium; species Mesorhizobium sp. B2-5-13. The sequence goes on from NZ_VFUI01000019.1 coordinate 15,934, forward strand.
GTCCATATGCTCGAAGACTGGCGGGCCGGCATGCTGCGCCATCCCTGGTCGGTACCGCTGTTGTCGAGCCGGGCGCTTGGACCGAACATTCTCAGCCGCCTGGAATTGCTCGGCAGGACTTTGTCCCGAGCCGGCGTGGCGGACAAGGATTTGAACGTCGCGATCTGGTCGCTATGGAACTATGTGATGGGCGCCACCATAACCCGGACGAGTTTCGACCTCGCGGACAGCGACAAGGCCGCCACGCAGCAGCACCACGCACATCCGGGCGAACGCTATCCCACGATCCAACGCTCTCGCCTGCTGTTCGACGACGATTGGGTCGGCACCTTCAGGAAGGGCCTCGATTTGCTTCTTGCGGGCCTCGCTCCCGGGAGATGAACCTGCCTAGCTGCGGCGCATCGGCCTCCCGGCGCGCCAGGGAGTTGCGCAGCAGCGCCAGTGTTTCCCGGCCAACTGTCGCGATCTCGTGTGGCGTGTCGACGCCGACGACCATGAACTCATCGATGCCGAGAGCCGCATAGGCAAGCAACGACAGCGCGACCTGGGCCGGTGGCCCGGAGAGGTCGACCGCCTTGTGGCCGGCGGCGGAAACACCTTGGTGGATCCTGACCGGAAGCGCGAAGCGCAGTTTGCCGGCACGGCCATATTCGGCTGCGGCGCCACGCGCCCGCTCCATCAATTGCCTGATGTCGTCGATCGAGCCTGGCGCCAGCTCGAAGAGATCGGCATGCCGGCCGGCCACCCTCAGCGCCGTTCCGGATTGCCCGCCCATGCGGATCACCAGGTCGGCGCCATGCGGACCCTTGCGCGGCACGTAACCGCCCTTGATGCTGTAAAACGCGCCTTCGTGATCGAAGGGCCGGTCGTTCGACCACAGCCGCTTCAACAGGACCAGATATTCGTCGATGCGCTGCCAGACGACGCCATGGCCGACCGGCCGTGTCTCGGCATCGTCATCGTTCAGCGGCTCGCTGATCATCCTGAGCGCCAGCCGTCCGCCGCTCTCCCTGTCGATGGACGCCAGCTGGCGGGCAGCCACCGTCGGGTCGATCACCCCGGCCCAATGGGTGAGCACCACTTCCAGCGAAGCGGTGCGGTTGAGCACCTGGGACGCAAGATCCATGTTGGTCAGCAGCCCGGCCGAATCGTCGACGACGATCTTTTGGAAACCGCCGTCCTCGATCAGCCCGAGCTTCGTCGCGGTCTCGGCGAAGTCATAGAAAAAAGGAACCGCCGCGTCGGCGGTCTTGCCGGGAATATGGGTGAATTCGATCGGCATTGTCATCTCCTCCATCTCTGGAATCACTGATGCTGTGAAATGCGGCCCTCAGGTGCGCGAAAGCGCTCCGGGATCCGGTTCATTCAACTCCGATTGCCTGAAAGCTGTGGGGCAACAGCCCCTGTCGATCCCTAGGGAATAAGGCCCAGCACGACTGCCCCGGTGAACACGAACGCAAGGGCAAAGACGAGATAGGCGAAAGCGCCGGCATAGGCCGGGCGAAAGCCCTGGGCATTGGCCAGCCTCTGGCCGTTGCTGTCGGTCTGGGCGTTCTGGATATAGGACATATCGACCTCCGTCTCGCCGTTTAATCTATAAAACTTGTAGACTTTGTCGATTGCTATTTTTGTGTCAGGGGCAAAATTATTTTCTGATTGATCGCCGAAAATTGGTACGAAATTGCTGTGGAGACATATCCAGGCGATGAAGTGATACGGCATGGCGGCATCGCTTCACGCGCCTGTTTCCTGCATTGGCCACTCGATGCAGGAGGGATAGCATCGCTGCCAGTGGCAACATGAAATCATCCAAAGGGACGTTGGGAGCAGAAAAATGGGCGAAAGACTGGGCGGCAAGGTCGCCATCATTTCGGGCGGCGCGACGGGAATGGGCGGCGCGGCTTCGGAACTGTTTGCCGCCGAAGGCGCCAAGGTCGCGATCATCGACCGCAACGGTGAAGCAGCTGCTGCAACCGCGGCCGCGATACGCGCGCGGGGACACATAGCCGAACACTGGGTGGCCGACGTCTCTGATGAGGCCCAGGTCGCAGCCGCGGTTACAGGGGCGACCGAAAAACTCGGGCCCGTCACCGTGTTGTTCAACCATGCCGGCACCATCGTGATAAAGCCGTTCCTGGAGACGACGCTGCAGGAATGGGATTGGTTGCACGCCGTCAATGTGCGCTCGATGTTCCTGATGACACGCGCCGTGCTGCCCGGCATGATCGCCGCCGGCGGTGGATCGATCGTCTGCACCTCGTCGATCTCGGCGGTGGCGGCGACGCCGAATGAAGTGCTCTACGACACCACCAAGGGCGCCTGCCACATGTTCGCGCGCGCCATCGCGGTGGAGTTCCGTGACCGCAACATCCGTTGCAACGCGGTCTGTCCCGGCTTCATCAGAACGCCGCACGGCCTGCGCGAGGTCGCCGATCTTGGCAGGCTCGGCGTCGATGTCTCGGACGCCGCACTTGCCGCGCAGCAGGGCCGCATCGGCGAGCCGGAGGAAGTGGCGAAGGCAGCGCTTTACCTGGCGAGCGACGAGTCCAGTTTCGTCAACGGCACGTATCTGTTCGTGGATAACGGCTTTACCGCGATGTGACGCATTCGGGTTTTGGGTCTTCGACCCAGGGACAGCTTGGCGCCTTCCTCTACCCGTCGATCGGGGGAGAGGAAAGGATGCCAAGTCCTATTCGCTTACCGCTCTTCCCGCCGAAACGGCTTCAGCAGTGCCGAGGGTGCCACCGCGTTGCGCGACATGACCGCCATCGCGATGATGGTAAAGATGAACGGCAGCATCAGGAACGCCTCGTAGGGGATATGCCCCAAACCGCTCGCCTGCATGCGGAGTTGCAAGGCATCGACGAAAGCGAACAGCAGCGCGGCCCCTGCCGAGCGCCACGGGTCCCAGCGGCCGAACACGACCAGCGCGATCGCCACCCAGCCGCGCCCGGAGACGACACCAAAGGTGAAGGCATTGAATTGCGCCATCGACAGGAAGGCGCCGGCGAGCCCCATCAGGGCGCCGCCGAGAATGACGGCCTGGAAACGCGTGGCAATGACGCTGACGCCGGCCGAATCGGCGGCACGCGGGTTTTCACCGACCATGCGCACCGACAGGCCCCAGGGTGTGCGGTAGAGCACGAAGGCGGCGAGCGGGATGGCAATGATCGCCATATAGACCAGCGCGAACTGGTTGAACACCGCAGGTCCCAGCACTGGAATATCTGAGAGGACCGGGATCGGCAGCGTCTGAAAACCCTCGATGCTCGGCGGCACCGATTGCTGGCCGAAGATCAGCCGGTAGAGGAAATAGGCAAGGCCCGACGAGAACAGCGTGACGCCGATGCCGCAGACATGCTGGCTGAGGCCGAGCGCCACCGTGAACAGCGCATGCAGCGCGCCCATCAGCATGCCGGTCAGCACCGCCACCAGCACGCCGAGCCACAGGCTTCCACTGAGGCTGGTGGCGGTGAAGCCGGTCATCGCGCAGAGCAGCATGATGCCTTCGATGCCGAGATTGAGCACGCCGGCCCGTTCGGAGAACATTTCGCCGAGCGTGGCAAAGGCCAGCGGCGTGGCGATGCGGATGATGGCGGCGAGAAAGCCGACCTGAAAAATCTGTTCGAACACCGCGCTCATCCGAAGGCTCCGACGCGACGGATGCGATAGGCGGTGAACAGCAGCGCCACCAGCATGGCGAGCAGCGCCGTGCCCTGGATGACGTCGCTGAGGAAAGCCGGCACGCCGGTCGCCCGCGACATCGCCTCGGCACCGGTCATCACGGCGGCCAGAAAAATCGCCGCAGGCACGACGCCGAGCGGGTTGAGCCGAGCCAGCATGGCGACGACGATGCCGGAATAGCCGTAGCCCGGCGAGATGTCGCTCATCACCTGGAAGTGCACGCCGCCGACCTCGCCGACGCCGGCAAGACCAGCCAGCGCGCCCGACAGCAGCGCCGTCGAGATCAGCACTCGCTCGACATGGATGCCGCCATATCTGGCCGCTTCCGGGTTTTCGCCGGTAACCCTGATCCGGAAGCCGAGCGTCGTGCGCACGATCAGGAACCAGATCAATGGGGCCGCGACCAGCGCCGCGACGACACCGAGATGCAGCCGCGTGCCTTCGATCAACACCGGAAAGTTCGCCGAATCCTCGATCGGCGGCGAGATAGGGTAGCCGCTGAAGCTGTCCTTCCACGGCCCTTCGATCAGCGCCATCAAGGCGTAGTAGATGACCGAGTTGAGCAACAAGGAGCTCACCACATCATCGACCTTGAATTTTACGCGCAGCGTCGCCGGCACCAGCGCAACCGCAGCACCCGCGGCCGCACCCGCCAGCGCCATCAGCAGCATGGCGAGCGGCCCCGGCATGGGGATAGCGCCAACAAAACAGCTCGCCACCGCACCGGCAAGCAATTGCCCCTCGGCGCCGATGTTCCAGAATTTAGCACGGAAGGCGACAGCCACCGCCAGCCCGGTGAAGATCATCGGTGCGGCGCGCACCAGCGTTTCGGTGATGGCATAACTGTCGCCGAGCGAAGCGGCGAACATAACCCCGTAGGATTCGAGCACGCCCGCGCCGGCCAGCGCGATCAGGCCGCTGCATAGGACAAGCGTGGCGGCAATCGCCAGCAGCGGCAAGGCCAAATTGAACCAGGCAGGTGTCGAGGTTCGGACTTCGAGGCGGAACATCAGCCGTGCCCCTCCGCGCCGGTCATCAGCAGGCCGAGCCGCGCGACGGTCGCGTCGGCGCTGTCCAGCGTGCCGGCGATGCGGCCTTCATACATCACCGCGATGCGGTCGCAGAGCACCAGCAGTTCTTCCAAATCCTCGCCGATGACGATGATGCCGCAACCCTTGGCGCGCATGTCGAGGAATTTTTCGTGGATGAAACGGGCGGCGCCAATGTCGAGGCCACGCGTCGGCTGCGACACGATCAACACCTTTGGGTCGAAGGCAAGCTCGCGCGCCAGCAGTGCCTTCTGCAGATTGCCGCCGGACAGCGCGCCGGCGCGCGTCATCGGCCCGGGACATCTGATATCATAGGCCTTGATCTGTTCTTCGGCGAAAGCGCGGATCGCATCCGGCTTGAGCAGCCCCCTGGCGGAGAAGGCCGATGTGCCGATGCGCGGCAGCACCATGGAATCGGCGAGCGGCAGATTGGTGACCAGCCCCGTCGTCATGCGATCTTCCGGGATGCGGCCAAGGCCCAGCGCCTGCACCTCGCGCGGCGAGAACCGCGATACGGTCTCGCCGGCGATGGTCATCCGGCCGGCATCGGGCGCGCGCACGCCCGAGATGACCTCCGCCAGTGCCCGCTGGCCATTGCCGGAGACGCCGGCAATGCCGAGGATTTCGCCGGCACGAACCGCAAGCGACACATCGCGCAGCGCCGTGCCGGAATGCCGCCAGGTTGAAATGCCGTCGAGCGTCAGCACACCGGCGCCGGGCAGCGACGGTCCCCTCGCCGGCGGCACGATCTCATGGCCGCACATCAATTGCGCCATCGCCGCCGACGTCGTGTTGGCAGGATCGTCGACACGGCCGGCGACGCGGCCATGCCGCAGTACGGTGCAGCGATGGGTGAGCGCCCGCACCTCATTGAGCTTGTGCGAGATGAAGATGATGCCGAGCCCTTGCGCCGCCATAGACCGTAACGCCGAAAACAAACCCTCGACCTCGCTCGGCGCCAGCACTGCAGTCGGTTCGTCGAGAATCAAGAGCCTGGCGCCGCGAAACAGCGCCTTGAGGATTTCCAGCCGCTGCTGCTCGCCGACCGACAGCGCCGAGACCGGCAGGTCGGGATCAAGCGTCAGCCCGTGCTGGCTGCTGATTTCAGCAAGCCGGGCCAGCCCGCCGGCGCGATCGATCCGCCCCGACTTGCCCGGAATACCGATGAGCAGGTTTTCCAGCACCGTCAGCCGTGGCGCCAGATGGAAATGCTGGTGCACCATGCCGATGCCGGCGGCCAGCGCATCGGCCGAGCTCGTGATCCGTACCGGCCGGCCCTGGATCAGGATCTCGCCGGCATCCGGCGCGTAAGCGCCGAACAGCACGTTCATCAATGTCGTCTTGCCGGCGCCGTTCTCGCCGAGCAGACCGAGGATTTCGCCCGGCGCCACGCTGAGATCCACGGCCTCGTTCGCCTTGAGGGCGCCGAAGGTCTTGGTGATGCCGCGCATTTCGATGAGGGGGGCGGACAAGGGCGCTCCTGAGAGGAATTGGCTTTACCATGGCAGCTTTGATTGACAGGGATGCGCTGCACCCCCCTCTGGCCTGCCGGACGAGGGGCGCCACGCACCGCCCCTCGAACCAACCCTCAATCCGAAACCGGCGTGTTCTCGTCCACGTCCACCCGGAAATTGCCTTCCAGGATCTCGGCCTTCTTCTTCTCGACCAGATCCTTGATCTCGGCGGGCAAGGTCTTGTCGAACTTGTGGAAGGGTGCCAGATACGAGCCGCCCTTGGCCATGCGCGAGAAATCGCCGTAATCCTGCGCCGTGTAGACGCCGGCCTTGACCAGTTTGATCGCCTGCTCGACCGTCGGGTACATGTCCCAGACCGGGCCGGTGATGACCGTATCGAGACCGAGGCTCGACTGGTCGGACATGTTGGAGATGGCGAAGATCTTCTTCTCCACCGCCGCCTCGATGACGCCGAAGCGTTCTGCATAGATAACATCGACGCCGGCATCGATCTGCGCCACCGCGGCCTCCTTGGCCTTCGGCGGGTCGAAGAAGGAGCCGATGAAGGCGACTTTCTTCTTGACGTTGGGATTGACCTCCTTGGCCCCGGCAAAGAAGGCGTTGACCAGCCGGTTCACTTCCGGGATGCCCATCGCCGCCACCGCGCCGACCGTGCCCGACTTCGACATCTTGCCGGCGATCATGCCCGAGAGATAAGCCGGCTCATGGATCCAGTTGTCGAACACGCCGAAATTGGGTTCGGCCGGCCCGGCGCCCGAGCCGAACAGCCAGGCGGTCTTTGGAAACTGCTTGGCGGTGCGGCGCGATTCACGCTCGGCGGCGAAGGCATCGCCCAGCACCAGCTGGTAGCCGCCTTGCGCATATTCGCGCATGACGCGGCTGAAGTCGGCGGTCTGCACCTTCTCGGACCATTTGTATTCGATACCGAGTTCCTTCTCGGCCTTCTGCAAGGCGACGTGGATCTGGTTGTCCCAAGGCTCCTCGATCGGAGTGGCGAAGATCGCCGCCACCTTCAGTTTTTTGCCCGCCGCGAAGGCCGCACCAGGCAGCATCGCCGCCGCCAGGCCAAGAGCGCCCAGCTCCAGCACGTTGCGCCGCGACAGTCCTTCGCGCGTCGAATGGGATTTGTTCTTCCGGTTTTCCATTGAAGTGCCCCTCTGTTCGACAGCCGTGTCGAGCCGGCTGTTCCAAAAATCAGACGGGGAACTATGGAACGGGTCAGCACTTTTGTCCACATGGTCAAATTTGGCGAAGCGCCGAATCTGACCATGGTCTTGTCGAGCCGAGAACCGACGATCAGGCCCGTTCGAGCGCGACGGCAATGCCCTGGCCGACCCCGATGCACATGGTGGCCAGCGCGTAGCGGCCACCGCGTTCGCGCAGCTCAAGTGCGGCCGTCCCTGAGATGCGGGCGCCCGACATGCCCAGGGGATGGCCAAGTGCGATGGCGCCGCCATTTGGGTTGACCTGCGGCGCATCCTCGGCAATGCCGAGCTGGCGCAGCACAGCGATGCCTTGTGAGGCGAAGGCTTCGTTAAGTTCTATGACATCGAACTGTTTTGGCGTCAGGCCAAGCCGCGCGCACAGCTTCTGCGTCGCCGGCGCCGGGCCGATGCCCATGATGCGCGGCGCGACCCCGGCGGCGGCCCCACCAAGGAAACGGGCGATCGGCGTCAGCCCGTATTTCCTGACAGCTGCTTCCGAGGCAACGATCAGTGCCGCCGCGCCGTCATTGACGCCGGATGCATTGCCCGCCGTCACCGTGCCGCCTTGCCGGAACGGCGTCGGCAATTTGGCCAGCGTCTCTACCGTGGTGCCGGCGCGGGGATGTTCATCCTTCGAGACCACGACCGGATCGCCCTTGCGCTGCGGGATCGTCACCGGGGTGATCTCCTTCGACAGCCGGCCATTGGCTTGGGCCGCGACCGCCTTGTCCTGGCTGCGCACGGCAAAGGCATCCTGGTCCGCGCGGGAAACAGCGAAGTCTTCCGCCACGTTCTCGCCGGTTTCCGGCATGGAATCGACGCCATACTGCTTCTTCATCAGCGGGTTGACGAAGCGCCAGCCGATGGTGGTGTCGTAAATCTCGGCATTGCGCGAGAAGGCAGCGTCGGCCTTGGGCATGACGAAGGGCGCACGGCTCATCGATTCCACCCCGCCTGCAATCATCAGTTCCGCTTCGCCGGCCTTGATGGCACGCGCGGCGATGGTCAGCGCGTCCATGCCCGAGCCGCACAGCCGGTTGACGGTCGAGCCGGGGACTTCCTGGGGCAGGCCGGCCAAAAGCAGCGCCATGCGTGCGACGTTGCGGTTGTCCTCACCGGCCTGGTTGGCACAGCCATAGACGACATCGTCGACCGCCTGCCAATCGATGCCGGGATTGCGCTCAAGCAAAGCCTTCAGCGGGATGGCGCCAAGATCGTCGGCACGCACCGAAGATAGCGAACCGCCGAAGCGGCCGATCGGCGTGCGGATGTAGTCGCAGATATAGGCCTCGGCCATGTCAGGCAGCCTTCCCTTTTCCGGTTCCTTCATGCGCCGCCTTGGTGCGGGCCTGCAGGTCGCGCAATGTCTTCAGTTCGAGTTCGCTTGGCGCCGGTGTTTCGTCAAGCGCCTCGGCGAACTTAACCACCCAGCCACAGCTCTCCTGCACCTGCTTGCGGGTGACCCCGGGATGCATCGAAACAACAGTGAATTCCTTGGTCACCGGATCCGGCTTCCAGATGGCGAGATCGGTGACCAGCAATGTCGGGCCCGATGTGTCGATGCCCAGCCGCTGGCGGTGGTCGTCGCCTTCGCCATGGCCAAAGGAGGTGAAGAAGTCGATTTTTTCGACCATGCCGCGCTTGGTCTGCGCCATGGTTATGTAGATCTCCTTCGACGATGTCGCGATCTCCGGCGCGCCGCCGCCGCCGGGCAGACGCGTCTTGGGATGGAAATAGTCGCCGATGACGGTGGTGTTGATGTTGCCGAACTTGTCGAGCTGAGCGGCACCGAGGAAACCTATGGAAATGCGGCCGCCCTGCAACCAGTAGCGAAACATCTCCGGCACGGCGACGGTGGTGACGGCGGTCTCGCACAATTCGCCATCGCCGATCGACAGCGGCAGCACGTCGGGCGCGGTGCCGATCGTGCCGCTCTCGTAGATCAGCGTTATGTCAGGCGCATGCGTCAGCCGCGCGACGTTGCAGGCGGCCGACGGCGCGCCGATGCCGACGAAACAGACATCGTCGTTCTTCAACGCACGGCTGGCGGCGATCGTCATCATCTCGTTGGGGGTAAAGGCGAGCTGGCTCATGCCGCTTTCCTCAGATGTTCGACGCGGGCCGCGAAATCATCGCTGGTTCTTTCGATGACGTTCGCCTGCATCCAGGCCTGGAATTTCTCGCGGTCAGCGGCGATCTCATCCCATTCGAGATAGGCGGCGTTGTCCCTGACATAATAACCATGTGCGTAGGACGGATGCGCGCCGCCGGGCACGGCCGAGATCGCCGCGATCGTCCAGCGCGGCAGCACGGTCAAATTGGGGTGCAGGTCGTCGAAATTGTCGACGACTTCCTCCACCGTGACCACGGCGCGCCTCGCCGCCAGCACGGCTTCCTTCTGGATGCCGATGATGCCCTCGACCAGCACATTGCCTTTCCTGTCGGCCTTCTGCGCATGGATGAAGGTGACGTCGGGCCGGATCGAAGGCACCGCCGCCAGCACCTCGCCGGTGAACGGACAGGTGACCGACCTGATGTTGGGATTGACGTCAGCCAACCCGGCGCCGCGATAGCCGCGAAACACGGCACAGGGCAGGCCGGCCGCGCCCGCTTCATAGGCGTTGGCCATCCCGGCATGGCTGTGTTCCTCGATCTCGATCAACCGGGGGAAACCGTTCTCGATCGCATCGCGGGCGCGCCGCAGCAGGCCGACGCCGGGGTTGCCGACATAGGAGAAGACGATTTTTTTCGCCATGCCCATGCCGATCATCTGGTCGTAGATCAGGTCGGGCGTCATGCGGATCAGGGTCAAGTCGCGAAACCCCTGGCGGATCGCCTCGTGCGCTGCCGCCATCGGGATCAGATGGGTGAAGCCTTCGAAGGCAACCGTGTCGCCATTGCTGAGGTTCTCGGCCACGGCCTGTTTGAGCGGCAGGAACTTGACCATCGCAGCGGCCCTCAGGATTCAACAAAGTTCGCATTGCGAACAAAAGTACCGTATGTGATATTTTCTAGCAGGATTTCTTTGTGGTCTGAGAAGCCTGTTGAACTTTCCAAGTCGGTGAGTCAGCGCCCCCCTCTGCCCTGCCGGGCATCTCCCCCACTTGGGGGGAGACCGGATATCACGCCGGCTTTCGCCAAATTCCAACGTTGCAGGACACGGCGGGGCGCCAAAGCTGCCGATCTCCCTCCTCGTGGGGGAGATATCCGGCAGGGCGGAGGGGCGCCGGCCCGCCAGCTTCTAAATAAGCGCCCCTCAATGCTTGAGCCTATCCCGCATCGCGTACCACAGCATTCCCAGCACATAGAGCGGCCCGCGCAAGGCCGTCCCACCCGGGAACGGCATTGGCGTCAGCGTCGAGAACAGGTCGAGCCGCGAGGCATCGGCGGTGATCGCTTCGGCGAGCAGCTTGCCCGACAGCGTCGACAGGATGACGCCCTTGCCGGAATAGCCATGCGCGAAATAGACCTCGCCATAGTGCCCGACATGCGGCAGCCGCGACGTTGTCACCGACACTAGTCCGCCCCAGGCGTGGTCGATGCGGCATCCCTTCAACTGCGGGAAGGTGCTTTCCATGTGCGGCCGCACGAAGCCGGCAATGTCGGCCGGCGGTGACGGCGTATAGCGCTCGCCGCCGCCGAACAGCAGGCGTCCATCCGCCGACATGCGGTAATAGTTGACGACGAAGCGTGTGTCGGACACCGCGACATTGGCGGGGATGACGTTGCGAGCGCCCTCCAGCGGCTCAGTAGCGACGATGTAGTTGCCGACCGGCATGATTCGGCTGTTGACGCGCGGCTCCAGCCCGTTGAGCAGCGCATCGCCCGCCAGCACGACATGTCTGGCACGGACCGATCCCTTTGCCGTCGAAACCCGGATCGACGGCTCCCGCTCCAGCTTCACGGCCACCGAATTCTCGTGGATGGTGACGCCGGCCGCGACGGCCGCGCGGGCAAGGCCGAGCGTGTAGTTCAAGGGATGCATGTGGCCGCCGAGCGGCTCGTACATCGCGCCATGATAAGGCGTGTCGACCTTGGCCCGCGCGTCCGCCGCCGAGAGTATCTCGATGTCGCGGAATTTCATCACGCTCTCGAGGCACCTGGCCTCCTCTTCCAGATCCCTGAGGTCGGAGCCGTTGACCGCGCCGACCAGATGGCCGGTCAGCCTGAGATCACAATCGAGGGCGTTGCGCTCGATGATGTCGAGCACCAGTCCGCGCGCTTGGAAGGCAAGGTCGAACAGCACCTTGGCGCGCTCAGGCCCATAGAGCTTGACCAAACCCTTGGCGCCCTTGCGCAGGCCGGGGATCATCTGGCCGCCATTGCGCCCCGACGCACCCCAACCGATCCTGCCGCCTTCGAGCAGCACGACCTTCAGGCCGCGCTCGGCGGCGTGAAGGGCGGCCGACAGGCCGGTGCAGCCGCCGCCGACGACGACCAGGTCGGCATCGACATCGCCGGCGAGCGCCGGATGGTCCCGCGCCGGATTGGCGGTGGCGACGTAGTAGGATTTGCCGATATCGAGACCGGAATTGAAACCCGTTGAAGATGCCACGGTTACACCTTCAGCAACAGGTGGTCGCGTTCCCAGCTCGTCACCACGCTCTGGAACAGGTCGAGCTCGACGCTCTTGACGCGCACATAGGTCTGGAAGAAGTCCTCGCCGAGCAATTCCCGCACCGGGTCGCAAGCCGTGAAGCGGTCGAGCGCTTCCTCCATGGTCTTCGGCAGCGTGCTCCTGATCTTGTAGGCGTTGCCCGAGGCTTCGGCCGAGCGCGCCAGCTTCTGCTCGACGCCGAGATAGCCGGCAAGCAGCGAACCGGCGATCGTCAGATAGGGATTGCAATCGGCGCCCGGTAACCGGTTCTCGACCCGCCTTGCGGCGCGCCCTCCCGCCGGCACGCGCAGCCCGCAGGAGCGGTTGTCATGCGACCACTCGATATTGGCCGGCGCGCTGTGGTTGGGCCGGATGCGGCGGAACGAGTTCACGTTGGGCGCGAACAGTGGCATGATTTCGGGAATATATTTCTGCAGGCCGCCGATGAAATGGCCGAACATCGTGGTGTCGGCATCGTCAGCGCTGGCGAAAAGCGCGTTGCCGGCCTCGTCGGCGACGGACATGTGCAGATGCATCGAGCTGCCGGCCTGGGCCGCGATCGGCTTGGCCATGAAGGTCGCATGCATGCCGCATTGCTGCGCGGCCTGCCGCGTAAACCGCTTGAACAAAAGCACCTGGTCGGCCAGCGGCAATGCGTCGCCATGCAGCAGGTTGATTTCCAGCTGCGCCGTGCCCGATTCATGGATCAGCGTGTCGAGCGGCAGGCCGGCCGCCGCTGAATAGTCATAGATACGCCGGATCACCGGCTCGAACTCCTCGAGCGCCGCCATGTCATAGGGATGCTGCACGCCCTCGGCCCGGCCATTGGCGCCGAGCGGGGCGGTCAGCGGCTTGTCCGGATCGGGATTGTGTGCGGTGAGATAGAATTCGAGTTCCGGCGCCACTACCGCGCGCCAGCCGCGCTGGCGGTAGAGATCGAGCACGGCGCGCAGCACATGGCGCGGCGAGGCCATCCACGGCCTGCCGTCTATATGGAAAGCGTCGGCAAAGACATAGGCCTTGCCAGCGCCAGCGCCCGGCGCCAGGCACAGCGTCGAGACATCGGGCACCATGCGCATGTCGGGGTCCGAATAGGCAAAACCCTCGTCGATAGAGCCGGAATAGCGGCCATCGATGCTGACCAGGAAGGCGCTGCTCGGCAAATAGAGCGCGCGGTCTTCCAGCGCTTTGAGGAATTTGGCCGTCGGCAGCGCCTTGCCGCGCAGCACGCCATTCATGTCGGGCACCAGGCACTCGACCTCATTGATGCCGTGCTGCGTGAGCCAGGCCTTGGGGTCGTGGATTGCGGTATTCGTGTTCTTATCAAGCATTTCGTTCATGTCCGTATCAGGGAGAGTATGGCTTGCGCGGCCACGTCCGTTCCGGGTTTCAGCGCCATCTCGGCTGCATTGTTGAGGCGGGCGCGCATGGCGTCATCGGCCAGCAGGCCGAGAATGGCTCTCTCCAATCCTCCTTCGGTCCAGCCGTCACGGCCGATATGGTCGCCGACGCCGGTCTCTCCGGCGCGTTGCGCATTGTCGTGTCCGTCCCAGCAATAGGGCATGATCAGCGACGGCACGCCGAAACGCAGCGCTTCGCAAAAGCTGTTGTTGCCGCCGTGGTGGATGAACAGGTCCGACTTCGCCACCACCGAGAGCTGCGGAAACCAAGCGTCGAGATAGACATTGTCGGGCACCGCGCGATGCTGGATGAAGGCTGGGCGCCCCGGGCCCGCAAGGCCTGTGCGATGCCGATGCAATTCAGCGCGGCGCCAGAGCCCGTCTTGGAAAACAGCGCCATGGTCGGGCTGGCTTTACGCGTCAATTCATCCTCTTCAATCCGGCCGGCTGATCGCGCCGAACAGTGCGGCCCCGTGCCTGGCCGCCTGCGGTCGCCGGCTGCGAGGCGCAGGTGGACGCGAAACAGATCGGCACCCATTTCATACTTCCGGTTTTCGAGATGGTCGAGTGTATTGAGGTGTTCGCGCAACGATTGCCTCGGCCGGAAGACGCCGTCAGTTGCGGCGGCCCGCCAAAGGACGCCAGCAGCAGATTGGCCGCCATTGTCGCTGACGGTCACGGCGGCCTCGCACAACCGCGCCACCGTCATCTCGCTGCCGGCGAATTCTGGTCGTCGGAGAGTTGGCGACGGCGGCGTCATGCGGAACCTTGATGCCGCGGTCGAGCTGCTCGATGCCGCCGTCGACACGATGCAGGACGAGCGCCGCCATAAGCGCCTTGAACGTGCTGCACATCGCCTTGTCGTTAAACGGGAACGGCTCCAGGAAAAACAATGCCGCCGGGCGAAGCCCAGCGGCATCTTCTTTGACTGGCTACTGCCGTTCAGTGACGATCCGCTACGGCGTCGTTCCCGCTTGAAGCTTGGCCGCCGTCTGGTCGATCTTGCCGCCAAGGACGCCTTGGGCCCAGGCCGTGACCTCGGCGTCGACAGGCTTGTTGGCCATGTCCGTCAGCGCCGCGTCGAGCGATGCGTCATCGGTGCCGACCGCTGCCGCGGTTGCCGCGGCCGCGGCTTCGTCGGCAGCCGCATTATCGGCGGCGACCACAGCCTGCTGAGCTGTGACATCGGCCTGCAAGGCCGATATCTGCCCAGGCAGGGCCGCCTGCTGTTCGGGTGTCATGGCGTCGATCTCGGCCTGCGACAGCGACGTCAGTGCGCTCAGCTGCGAATTCAGCGCATCCAGCTGGGCCTGGGCAGCGGCAGCCGTGGTGGCAGCCGCCGCAGCCGCGGTCTGCGCATTCTTGGCTTTCGCCGATTGTGTCACGAATGCCTGAATGGCACCGAACTTCTTGCTCTTGGAGTTCATATAGGCGTTGATGTTGCGCTGCAGCGAGTTCAGCCGGCCGAGTTTGGCGTGGATGTTCTTCTGCTTCGACGAGACTTCTGTATCGACCGTGGTGCTGGCCGTGATGTCCGTTTCCGTCTTGGCTGCCCGTCCCGGTGCCGACGACGACTTGCCGTGCGAAGCGCCGCTGTTGCCGCCACTATTCCCGTGGGTGCCGCTATTGCCGTTGCCCCCGGAATTGCCGTTGCCGCCGCCATTGCCTCCAGCATTGCCGCCGCCGTTGCCATGCCCATTGCCGGCGAGCGCCGGAGACGCCAGAAGCGCCAATGCAGCCAGCGCCGCGAACAGAGTTTTCCGGTTTGTCATGGTAATCTCCTCGGGAATCGCGTTCTCGCCCACCGCTGAACCATCTGCGTATGAGAAATCGCTAATTGTACCCGGTAAACTTTAAACAAATGCGGTCGCAATCCGAGAGCGGGCGCCAAGCCGGAAACGTAAGCCACTGAAAAGCAACGGAATTCACTGCCTTTGACTTGCGATGGCACTGAAGTCCCATGCCAGCCAGACCTTGGTCTTGTGCCGTCCGGCGCCACGCGAAACCGCAGGAAAAAGGGGGCTGAATAGGTAGGGCGATAGATAAAAGCAGAAGTCTCAGCCGATGCTTTCACCGCCGTCGATCACCAGCGCCTGGCCGGTCATGAAGGACGATCGGTCCGACACGAGAAACAGGATCGCTTCGGCGATCTCTTCGGCCACGGCCCAGCGCCCCATCGGGATTTTGGTGCGGACATAGGTTTCGATCGCCGCGCGTCCTCCCATCTGGGCGATGAATGGCTCGTTGAAGGGCGTGTCGACCCAGCCCGGGCAGAGCGCGTTGACGCGCACATTGTGCCGGGCATAGTCGAGCGACATCTGCCTGGTCATCGCCACCACGGCATGTTTCGACGTCGCATAGGCGATCATCTCGCGGTCGTAGAAGACGCCCGAATTCGAAGCCGTGTTGAGGATGACGCCGCCCCCTTGCGCGATCATCGACGGCATGACGATCCGGGCCGCGAGGAATTGCGCCCGCACATTGACCCGCCAGGAGGCATCCATGCCGTCGGTCTCGACCTCGGTCAGCGTGCCGCCGACCTGGATGCCGGCATGATTGTGCAGGATGTCGATGCGCCCATGCTTTTCCAGCGTACGGGTTATGAGTTGCTCAACAGCCGCGTCCTCGCCGACATCGGTGGCGATAGCCTCGGCCCGGCCGCCCATTGCCCGAATGCCTGAGGCCGTTGCCTCGCCGTTGGCCGCATCCCTGTCGGCGATGACGACCATAGCGCCTTCCCTGCCCATGATCATGGCGCCAGAACGTCCGATGCCGGAGCCGGCGCCGGTCACCACGGCAATGCGGTCTTTGAGGATCATGGAGCGGCTTTCAGTTTGATGGCCTGCGCTGGCGCAGCTGCCATTGGGCAAGCACCACGAGCAGGACGGAAGCGACGAGCACGATGGTCGCGACGGCGTTGATCTCCGGCGTCACGCCGCGCCGGATGGAGGCGAAGACATAGATCGGCAGCGTCGTCTGCGCGCCGGCGACGAAGAAGGCGACGATGAAATCGTCGAAGGAGAAGGTGAAGGCGAGCAGAAAACCGGCGACCACCGCCGGCATGATCTGCGGCAGGACGATCGAGCGGAACGTCGTCAGCGGCGTGGCGTAGAGGTCGCTCGACGCTTCGACCAGATTGCGGTCGAGGCTGCCCAGCCGCGTGCCGACGATCATCGCCACCAGCGCCATCGAGAACAGGCCATGCGCGGCGATGATCGAGCCGTAGCCGAGCGACAGGCGCGGCGGTTGGTCGCCGGGCCAGACTGAGGCGAGGAACGGATTGACGACCGCGAACAGCTGGACAAGCGCGACCAGCGTCGAGATGCCGATGACGACGCCGGGAACAACGATCGCCGCGCCGAGCAATCCGTCGAAGACGGCGCGGGTTCTGATGCCGACACGCGCCAGGCCGAGGGCTGCCGCGGTGCCGAACACCGCCGCCAGAAGGGCGCTGGTGCTGGCAATGAACAGGCTGTTCTTCAGCGCCTCGACCAGGAACGGGTTGGACAGCGCCTTGCCATACCATTGCACGGAGAAGCCGGTGAGCTCGCTGGCATGGTGGCCGGCATTGAAGGAGAACAGCACGACCAGCACGATCGGCAAATAGAGGAAGGCGAAGACGGCAATGACGAAGGCGCGCATCAGATCAGGTCCACCCTGCGGGCGCCCGAGACCCGGGTCGAGATGCGGTTGGCGGCAATCAGCACCACCACCGAAACCAGCACCAGCGTGATCGCGATGGCCGACCCGAATGGCCAGTTGCGCGACTGCAGGAACAGATCGACCAGCGCATTGCCGATGAAGAAGACCTTGCCGCCGCCAAGCAACGTCGGGATCAAATATTCGCCGAGCAGCAGGATCATGACCAGCGAGAAGCCGGTCATCACGCCCGGCAGTGACAGCTTCAGGGTCACGCCCAGAAAGGTTGACAATGGCGTCGCGCCGAGATCGGCGGAGGCTTCCAGCAGCCTCCGGTCGAGCCGCTCGAGGCTGACATAGATCGGCAGGATCATCAGCGGCAGATAGCCGTAGACGATGCCGAGCAGGACGGCGCCCGGCGTGTTGATCAGCCTGACATCCTCAATGCCTGCAAAGGCGAGCAGCGCCGGTATGCCGCGTCCGCCCAGAATGTACATCCAGGCATAGGTCCGCATCAAAAGGCTCGTCCAGAATGGAATGACGACCAGCGCGAGCAGGATCAGCCGCCAGCGCTGCGGCGCCTGCAAGGCGAGGTAATAGGCGACCGGATAGGCAACGAGCAGGCAGGCAAGCGCGCCCACCGGCGCCAGCACCATCGTGTTCCAGAACGCGGTCGCCCGCGCCGGAAGATTGGCGTATTGCGCCAGCGTGAAGGCTGCCTGATAGCCGCCCTCGGGCGCCCGCTCGCCGACGCTGAACACGGCGATGGCGATGAACGGCAGCACCAGGAACACCATCAGCCATGCTGTCGCCGGCGCGAGCAGCAAGGCAGTCAGGAAATTATGCCGAAATCTGTTGCCGTGCATTTGAAAAACCGCCCCGGTACCGGCGGACATGGGCCCGCCGGTCGATTGTCTTTGTTCAGGCCAGTCTCAAGCCGATTTGAAGCGCGCCATCAGTTCGGCGCGGCCCGGATCGGTCAGCGTCGCCGCCGCGCCGAATTCGAGCGGCGTCAACAGGTCCGCCGCCGGATAGAGGATCGGATTGTCGAGCACCTCCTTGGGCAGCAGCTTGTTGACCCGCGCATCGGTCGAAGGCGCGCCATTGGCCAGGTGCTCCTTCACCGCGACCTGCGGGTTCATCAGATAGTTGAGCAAGGCATAGCCGGCAGGCTTGTTCGGCGCGTCTTTCGGGATGGCATAGAAATCGGTCCAGATCTCGCCGCCTTCCTTGCCAAGCACATAGGCGATCTCGGGAATGTCGCGATGCAGCTGCGCACCGTCATTGGTCCAGCACATCGTCATCCACGCGTCGCCCGCGCGCATGCCCGGCTGGTAGTCGGATGAGACGGCGAACAGGTGCGGCTTGATCTTCAGCAGCAACTCCTCCGCCTTGGCGAGCTCGTCCTGTTTCAGCGAATTGAACGAATAGCCATAATATTTCAGCGCATTGCCGATGGTCGTGAGCTGGTAGTCATGCACCATGGTGCGGCTGTCGCCCTCGGCCATGGCGGTATCCCAGAATTCCTTCCAGCTCGTCATCGGCTTGGTGAGCTTCTTGGTGTTCACCGCAAAGCCTGTCGTGCCCCAGTTCTTCGGCACGGCGTAAATAGTGCCCTCGATGGTACCCTCGGAGGTGAAGCGCGGATCTTCCTGGGTGCCGTCGAAATTCGGCAGCTTCGCCATCTCCAGCGCCTCGATGATGCCGAGCTTCTTGTAGGTCGAGATGGTATAATTGGTCGGCACGAACAGGCTCCAGCCCGAGGCCCCGGCCTGCAGCTTGGCCAGCATCTCCTCGTTGGAGCCGAACACGTTGACCTCGACGGCGACGCCGGTGTCCTTCTTGAAGTTCTCGAAGGTCTGCGGGTCATGGTAGTTCGGCCAGGTGGCGATCGACATACGGTCGCCAAGGCTTTCGGCGGCGAAAGCCGGCGTCGGCATGATGCCGATCTCGCGCGCCATCACCGCCGTCGCGATGCCGAGTCCGGTGAGGCCGAGGAAGTCGCGGCGGCCGATTGAGCCACGCTTCAGGCGCATCAGTTGGTCGACGAAATTCTCGGGGCTTATCGGCAGTCCGTCACGATATGATTTCGACATGTTTGTTTACCCTCTGGTTGGTCCCGTTGTTCTTGGTTTCCGGAAACGCCAGCGGCGTTCCGGAGGCATAGCCGATGGCGACGGGTTCGCCCGGCTTGAAGAGATTGCCTTGGCCGATCAGGTGATCAGCCTTGGCGAGCAAAGTGCCGATGCCCTGGACCTCGATCGCGTATTCCGCCGTCGAGCCCAGGAAAATCCGGTTGCGAACAACGCCCTTGAGCGGACCGCTTGTCGGAGCGCCAAGGCTGAGTGATTCAGGACGAAGGCTGACCGAGACGGTCTCGCCTTGTTGCAGGGCAGTGCGCTTGCGCGCCGCAATGACGGTGCCGTCCGCCAGCGCCACGCTGACAAGATCACCCGCATGACCGGCAACCTTGCCGGCAAGAAGATTGGTCTTGCCGACGAAATCGGCCACGAACAGGTCGGCCGGCTCGTCATAGATCTCGCTCGGCTGGCCGAGCTGGACGATGCGCCCGCCATTCATGACGCAGACGAAATCGCTCATCGACAGCGCTTCCTCCTGGTCGTGGGTGACCAGCACGAAGGTGATGCCGATCTCGCGCTGCAGGTTCTGCAGCTCGATCTGCATGTCGGTGCGCAGCTTCTTGTCGAGCGCCGCCAGCGGCTCATCGAGCAACAACACTGCCGGCTTGTTGACCAGCGCGCGCGCCAGCGCGACACGCTGCTGCTGGCCGCCGGACAGTTCGTGGATTTTGCGGCCGCCATAGCCGGCGAGCCGCACCATTTCGAGCGCTTCGCCGGACCGCCGGCCGATCTCGCGCGACGACAGCCGTGGCCTTGCCTGGCGCAGGCCATAGGAAACGTTGGCTTCCACGTCGAGATGGGGGAACAGCGCATATTGCTGGAACACCATATTGACCGGCCGCCGGTAGGGCGGCGTGCCGGCCATGTCCTGGCCGCGGATGAACACCTGGCCCTCGCTCGGCTGCTCGAAGCCACCGATCATGCGCAGGCAAGTCGTCTTGCCGCAGCCGGACGGTCCAAGCAGGGCAACGAAGGCGGACGGTGGCACGGCAAGGTCGATGCCGCTGACCGCGGTCACCGCGCCATAGCGCTTGGTGACGCCGCGAAATTCGATGTCGGGCACTGCGGTCAAGGCTGCGGGCTCCAGCGACAGGACGATGTGATTTCAAGACGCTACCAGAGCCAATGGCAGCTAGTATATACCTCGCGGGTGGTATATCTGATCTATTTTCTCATTTGAGGGGGTATGGATTGAGTGGATCCCGCAGCGACGAATACAGCCGGCTCGCCACCCTTGTCGCGGCGACGCGGGAGACGAGCGGCGACCTTTTCGGCCAAGTGATGGTCGATTGGCTGCGGCAGCATGTCGGCTTCGACCACTGCGTGATCTTCGGCTATCGCGGCGCCGCGCGCCCGTCGCTGCTGTTCGAGACGTTCACACCGGCCGAAAGCCACGTCTTCGTCGCGCTCTATCAGGAAGGGCCCTACCTGCTCGACCCGTTCCATCACGCGGCGGTCGAGCGCAAGGAAGGGTTCTGGCGCATGCGGGAACTCGCGCCTGATCGTTTCTACGCCAGCGAATATTTCCGCTCCTACTACAGCCAGACCAGGCTGGCCGAGGAAGTCGGCTTCTTCGTGCCGCTGCCGGGCAAGGACGCGCTGGTGCTGTCGCTGATGCGGCTCAGCACTTCCGGCCCGTTCGGCACCGCCGATGCCAGGCTGCTGCGCGACATGGCGCCGACCGTGATCAGCTTCATCCGATTGCGCTGGCCTGCCCTTCCCGCCGACGAGCCGGCCGAGACGAAGCAGGACGAGGAAATAGCCGCGGTCAACGAGTTCGACCGCGCCCATATCTGGAAAAGCCTGTCGCTGACGCCGCGCGAAAAACACGTCGTCGACCTTGTGCTGCAGGGACACTCCACCGAGTCGATTGCCAGGGCCATGCGCATCGTGCCGGGAACGGTGAAGGTCCATCGCCGCAACATCTACCGCAAGCTCAAGATCAAGTCGCAGGCCGGCCTTTTCGCCCGCTTCGTCGAGATCATCGACGCGCGGATCCGATGATTCCCGCAGGCCGCTGACTACCCTCGGATCCCGGCTGTTGACCCGGCTTCCCAGGAGCCGGTCTTAGCCATCCGCTTCAGCAAAGGCGCTGGCTTGAAAACATCCTTGCCGGTCCGCTCGTGCCAATATTCGAGCCGCTCGACGATCCTGGCCCCGCCTTCCAGGCTGGCCCAGAACATCGGACCGCCCTTGCCGACGGGAAAGCCGTAGCCATTGACCCAGACGACATCGATGTCGGAGGCGCGGGCAGCAATCCCTTCCTCCAGTATCTTCGCCCCTTCGTTGACCAGGGGATAGAGGGTGCGCTCGATGAGCTCGTCGGCGCTGATCGTGCGCGGCGCGATGCCCTTCTCGGCTGCCTTGTCACGGATCAGCGCCTCGACCTCGGGATCGGGTACCGGCGTGCGCGAACCGTTCTCGTAGAGATAGAAGCCACGGCCGGTCTTCTGACCGAAACGGCCCTGTTCGCACAGCGTGTCGGCGATGATGGCCGTCAGGCCGCGCGCCTTGCGGTTGCGCCAGCCGATGTCGAGGCCGGCCAGGTCGCCCATCTGGAACGGCCCCATCGGCCAGCCGAAATCGGTGAATGCCTTGTCGATCTGGGTGGGAGCCGCGCCCTCCAGCAGCAGCGCTTCCAATTCCGAGCCACGCGCCGCCAGCATGCGGTTGCCGACGAAGCCGTGGCAGACGCCGACGACGACAGCCACCTTGCCGATCCGCCTCGCTAGGTCGACCACGGTCGCCAGCGCATCCGGCGCGGTCTTTTGCGCTCGCACGATCTCCAGCAGTTTCATGACGTTGGCCGGCGAGAAGAAATGCAGGCCGAGCACATCCTGCGGCCGCGAGGTCGAGGCGGCGATCTCGTCGACGTCGAGATAGGAGGTGTTGGTGGCAAGGATAGCGCCAGGTTTCGCCACTGCGTCGAGCTTGCCGAAGATTTCTTTCTTGACTGCCATGTCCTCGAACGCCGCCTCGATAATCAGGTCGCAATCCGCGAGATCGGCATGGTCGATCGAGCCTTTGAACTGGCCGAGCCGCTGCCGCTTGGCGTCTTCGCTCAAGGAGCGGCGCGCGACCGAGACGGCATAGTTCTTCTCGATCGTCGCCAGCCCCCGCTGCAACGCTTCCTGGCTGGTTTCCAGCAAGGTGACGGGAAAGCCGCCATTGGCGAAAGCCATGGCGATGCCGCCGCCCATCGTGCCGGCGCCGATAACGCCGACGCGGGCGATCCTGCGCTTGACGACATTGCCGGGAAGCTTGGCCGCCTCGCGTTCTGCGAAGAACAGATGCCGCTGCGCGCGCGACTGGTCGCTGGCGACGAGCTTGACGAACAGCGCCCGCTCCGCCGCCAGCGCCTCGTCGAAGGGCAGCGTGACGGCATTGCGCACCGCCTGTGCACAGGCGATCGGCGCTTCCAGGCCACGCGCCTTCCTGGAAAGGTCCGCTGCCTCGGCATCGAAAGCGGCAAGGTCGGTTTCCTTGAGGGCGTCGTCGCGGTCGCGCACCGGCGTGAACGGACCACCCTTGCGAGCCATTTCGCGGGCGAAATTCACGGCGTGGGTGGTCAGATCGCCCGCGAAGACGGCATCCACCAGACCGGCGCCGTATGCCTCATCGGCACCGATCGGTGTACCGGAAACGATCATCTTCAATGCCTTGGCGGCGCCCACCAGACGCGGCAGCCGCACCGTCCCGCCGCCACCGGGCAGGATGCCGAGCTTCACCTCGGGCAGGCCGAGCTTTGCGCCTTGATCGGCAACGCGGAAATGGCAGCCGAGCGCCAGTTCCAGTCCCCCGCCGAGCGCGGTACCGTGGATGGCGGTGACCGTCGGCTTGGCAATGGCTTCCAGCACCGCCACGATGGCACGCAATTCCGGCTGCTGCATCGGCTTGCCGAATTCGGTGATGTCGGCACCGGCGACAAAGGTCCGGCCGGCGCAAGCAATGACGATTGCCGCGACCGATGCGTCATCGCGCAAAGCGACCAAAGCCTGCATCAGCGGTTCGCGGACGTGGAAACTCAACGCGTTTACCGGCGGATTGTCGATGGTGACGATGGCGACGCCACCCTCGTTCGCGACGCTGACAGAACTGGACAAGTGGAGGCCTCCCAAGACCGACTGAGATCGGGGACCGGTTTACAAGGCCACGCCGCGAATGGGAACCGGCTGGTCCAATGGTTGGCGGACAGGCTGCGGTCGCGCCGTGGACGTTGCGGTCAGCGCACCGCCTTCTCGCCGCCCGCAGCCGTGATCACCCCTACGATGATCAGCCCGGTCAGCAAGAGGCGCACGCCGGCGCTGACGCCGAATGTGTTGAGCATGGTGAGCAGCAGCACTAGGAACAGCGCCGCCCCCCAGACGCCGGGCACATTGGCCTTGCCGCCGGCCACCGACGTGCCGCCGATAACGACCACGGCGATCGAAGCGAGCAGGTATTCATTGCCGATGTCGACATTGGCGCCGCGAAAATAGCCGGCGAGCAGCGCGCCGTCGATGCCGCCGAGCGCGCCCGACAGGGTATAGGTGAGAAAACGGATGCGCCCGACCTTGACGCCGGCGAGCCAGGCGGCACGGATGTTCTGGCCGATCGCCAGCACCGAGCGGCCGTAGATCATGCGCTGCAAGGCGATGGCCGCACCGATGGTGAACAGCACGGTGAGGATCGCCAGCACGGGAATGCCGAGCACCTGCCAGTTGGTGAAATCGGCGAAGCCGGGCGGCGGCTTGATCTGCAGCCCGCGCCCATAGCTGATGTCGACCGACTGGATGATGAAGCTCGCCGACAGCGTCGCGATGATCGGCGGGATGCGCAGCGCCCAGATCAAGAGATAGTTGATGACGCCGATCGCGGCACCACAGGCGAGCGCCGCCAGCAGTCCGACCACGATCATGGCATCGCTGCCGCCCATCACCTTCATGGCAACCGCGCTGGCGAGGCCGATATTGGCCGGCAGCGACAGGTCGACATTGCCGGGCCCGAGCGTGATGACGAACATCTGGCCGACGCCGACGATGACGGTGAACACGGCAAGCGACAATGCGGCCGTGACCATGCCGCCGCCGCCATAGCCGCCGGTGAAGGCGATCGTCGCCAGCCACACCAGCAGCGCGCCGACAAACGACCAGATCCAGGGTTTTGTGAGCAGCGTTTTAAGCGAAGCCATCGCTCACCTTTCCCTGCGGCTGATCAGCACGCGCGCCGCCAGCACGATGATCAGGATGGCGCCGTTGGCGGCCACCTGCCAGTCGGGCGGAATGTGCATGAAGGTGAGCAGCGGCGAGGCGGCCAGCGCCAGCGTCAGCGCGCCGATGACAGCACCGATCGGCGAGACCCGGCCGCCGACGAACTCGCCGCCGCCGAGGATGACGCCGGCGATGGCCAGCAGCGTGTAGCCATTGCCGATATTGGCATCCGCCGAGGTGGTGATGCCGATCAGCGCCATGCCCGACAGCACGCCGAAAAGACCGGCCAGCGCGAACAGCACGATCTTGGTCTTGAGCAGCGACCAGCCGGCGCGTCGCAGCGCCGCCGGATTGCCGCCGGACCCGCGCAGGATCACGCCGTAGGAGGTGCGCATCAAACCAAAATGCACGACCGCGGCGATCAGCAGCGCGGCGATGATCGGAAACGGAATGAAGGGCGGCTTGAAGGACATGATCGCCAGCAACCAGTCCGGCGCCTTGCCGCCGGGTTTGGGCAGGACGAGGATGGCCAGCCCCTGCCAGACGAAACTCATGCCGAGCGTCACCACGATCGAGGGCAGGTTGCGCATGTGGATCAGCGCGCCGAGCAGCGCATAAATGCCGATCGACCCGACGAGAATGAGGACGCCGATGAGCGGTGCGTCCTTCAGCCAGGTCGCGGTGACGCAGCCGACAAAGCCGACAAAGGTGCCGATCGAGAGGTCGAGCTCGTTGCCGGCGATGACGAACATCTGCGCGATCGTCGCCAGCGCGATCGGAATCGCCAGGTTCAGCATCAGGCTGAAGCCGAAATAGCTGATGGCGCGCGGGTTGAGCCAGGCGATTGCCGCCAACACCAGCGCCAGCGACAGCGCCGGCAGCAGGCCACGCAACAGCCGCGCCCGCGCCGCCGCATTGCGTGCCGCCGACCCCTTGAAGCCATTGTCCATTGGCGTCGCCGTCATTTCAGGCCGCATCGCCGAAGGAGGACTGGATGATCTTCTCCTCGGTCAGCTCGTCGCGCGTCAAATTGGCGACGATGCGGCCGTTCTTGAAGACATAGATGAGGTCGCAATTGTCGAGCTCTTCGGTTTCGGTCGTGTACCAGAGGAAGGTGCGGCCGCGACCCGCTTCTTCGCGCACGAGGTCGTAGACCTCCAGCTTCGTGCCGATGTCGACGCCGCGCATCGGATCGTCCATCAGCACGATTTCGGCATCGGAGCCCAGTGCGCGGGCAAACAGGGCCTTCTGCTGGTTGCCGCCCGACAGCGAGAAGATGTTGTTGTTCATATCGGGCGTGCGGATGCCGATCTTCTTCTTCCAGGCATCGGCGAGCTCCGCCTCGCGCCGCGGCGAGATCAGCAACCCGTTGCGCAGACGCCCCAGCGAGCGGATGCCGATATTCCGCGCAATCGACCATTGCGGGAAAATACCGTCCGACTGGCGGTCGCCCGCCACCAGCGCCACCGGCGCCGTGACCTCGATGCCGGCCTTGGCGCGCGCGGCGGCATTAAAGATCCGCAGTAGCAAGTCGGTCTGTCCGTGCCCGGCCAGCCCGGCAAGGCCGATGATCTCACCCGCGCGGGCGACAAGGTCCTTACCGTCAGTCTGCCCGGCGGGCCGCGCCCGGACGCGCAGCGGACTGGCGCCTGGCTTGGCGGCAGCCGCCTGTGCGGCGATCTTCTCGCGCGCCTCGGCTCCGCCCATCACCGTCACCAGCCGGTCGCGATCGAAGGCACCAGCCGCGTCCGACGCCACCACCTTGCCGTCGCGCATCACGACGATGCGGTCGGCGTTCCGCAACACTTCACCTAGCACGTGCGAGATCAGGATGCAGCTTTTGCCGCCGGCGACGAAGCGGCGCACGAAAGCCAGCAGCTGGCCGGCCGTGTGCGCGTCGAGCGACGAGGTCGGCTCGTCGAGGATGACCAGGTCGAGCCGGTCCTGTGTCACCGTGAAGGCGCGCGCCACCTCGACCATCTGGCGCCGGCCGATCGAGAGATCGCCGACAATGTCCCAGGCCGAGATGCCGTGGTCCGGGAAGATCTCATCGAGCTTGGCGGCGATCAGCTCGGCCGCCCTGCGCCGCCAGCCGAAGCCGGAGAGCGAAGCATGGTTGATGCGCGTGTTTTCGGCGACGCTGAGATTGGGACAGAGCGAGAGCTCCTGGAACACGCAGCGTATGCCGAGCTGCTGCGCTCGCGACACCGAGTAGTTCTCTTCGATACCGCCATGCACCCCGATCGTCCCGCTGTCGGGCGTCGAGGTGCCGGCCACCATGTGCATCAGCGTCGACTTGCCGGCGCCGTTATGGCCGACGAGGCCGACGCATTCGCCGGATCCGACATGGAAATCCACCCCGCCCAGCGCCCTGACGGCGCCGAAATGCTTTTCGGCACCGTCAAGTCTTACGATGTCAATATTGGCGGCGCCGAATTGCTTTTCGGCGCCGCTCAGTCTGATGACGTCCGTATTGCCTGCAGCCATGCTCAACGATATCCGTTCAGTGGTGCGCGCGGCAACGCGTGTGCGACTTTCACTTGATATTGGCTTTGATCGCCGCGATGGCATCTTCCTGCGTGTATTCGTGGGTGGCGACACCGCCCTCCTTGATCTTCGGCAGGGCCGCCTCGAAATCGTCCTGGGTGAAGGCGAGATACGGCACCAGCAGATCGTGCGGGATGTCCTTGCGGCCATCGAGCACCTGCTGCGCCACCCAGAAGGCGAGCGTCGACACGCCAGGCGCGATCGAGGCCGACCAGGTCTGGTAGCCGTCCTTGTCCTTCTGTTCCTTCCACCACTTCAATTCGTCCTGCCGGTTGCCCATGATGATGGTCGGGCGCGGCTTGTTTGCGGCGGCGAAGGCTTGCGCGGCGCCATAGCCGTCGCCGCCCTGGTCGACGATGCCGACGATGTCGGGCAGCGACGGCAGGATGGTCGCCACCGCCTTCTGCGCCGTGGTCTGGTCCCAGTCACCGGTGACCGAGCCGACGATCTTGAACTCGGGATGGGCGGCAACGCCCTCGAGGATACCGGCATGGATGGCGTCGTCGATCGAAGTGCCGGCCAGGCCTCGGATTTCAAGCAGATTGCCGCCCTTGGGCTGGAACTTGGCCATATGCTCGACTTCCTGCTTGCCCATGTCTTTGAAGTCGACGACGACGCGGTAGGCGCAAGGCTCGGTTACGGTGCCGTCGAAGGAAACGACGGTGATGCCAGCGTCGCAGGCCTGCTTGATGGCGCCGTTGAGCGCATCCGGCGAGGCGGCGTTGATGACGATGGCGTCATAGCCCTGCAGGATCAGGTTCTGCACCTGAGCGGCCTGGGTCGGCACCTCCTTGTCGGCGGTGGTGAAGACATCGGCCGCGCCGACAATCTTGTCGTCGACCGCCTTCTTGGTGACGATGCCGTAGCTGTCGAGCATCGCCTGCCGCCACGAATTGCCGGCGTAATTGTTGGAGAACGCGATCTTCTTGCCGCTGGTGTCGGCCAAAGCCGTACCTGCTGCGAGCACCGCCGCAAGCGTGCTGAGAACCAATAGCTTCTTCATGTGATACTCCTCCCGAGAGTTGCTGATCAGTTTGGTTGTCGACGATTTCGCGGTTGCGATCCTGTTTTTTATCTATTGTCAGACAAAAGTGCAGAAGGCCGGCGGGCTGTCAACTGCAATCCGATGTACGCCGGCGATCAACTTGCGGTGCGCTGATTGAAATGGCTCCGGTTGATGGCTAGGCATACGGGCCAGGAGAGCGAACAAGCATGACGCCGACTGTGCCGCCGGGCGCACCGGGAATTCCCGCGCGCTGGACCTCTAGTGCCAAGAGCGGCGTCGGATCGGCGCTTTCGCCGTCCAGTCGCGTCTGGTTCACCATCAGCCACGGCATCTTGAACGAGGTGTACTATCCGCGCGTCGACAGCGCTTGCACGCGCGACCTCGGCCTGATCGTCACCCGCAGGGATGGATATTTCTCCGAGGAGAAGCGGGATGCCGCGCACGGCATCGAGCCGTTCGAGGACGGCGTGCCCGCCTACAGGCTGGCCAACACGGCCGATGACGGCGCCTACCGGATCGAGAAGCGCATTCTGGCCGATCCGGCGCGCCCGACCTTGCTGCAGGAAATCACCTTCAACCCGCTGAAGGGCTCCGTCACCGACTACCGCGTCTACGCGCTTCTGGCGCCGCATCTGCTCAATGCCGGCATGGGCAACACCGCCTGGGTCGGCGAGTACCAGGGAAAGCCTGTCCTGTTTGCCTCGGGGCGCGGCACCTGCCTGGCGCTGGCCTCGTCGCTGTCCTGGCGGGATTGTTCGGCCGGCTATGTCGGCTTCTCCGACGGTTGGCAGCAATTGAACCATGCCGGCAAGCTCGATCCGGCTTGGCGGCGCGCCGAGGACGGCAATGTAGCGCTGACCGGCGAGATCGGTTTCACCGCCGTCAACACAAAAGCAGTGTTGGCGTTGGGTTTTGGCGCGACTCCAGACGAAGCGGCCGAAAACGCCTTGGCCAGCCTGAAACGGGGTTTTGAACCGGCGGCGAAATCCTATGTCGAAAAATGGCGCAAATGGCAGGCGGGGCTGCTGCCACTGGACCGCGACCGCACGCCCGGGGTGCCGGGAGTAAACAGCTACCGCGTCTCCACCGCGATGCTGGCCACCCACCGGTCATCGGCCATCCCGGGCGCGGCGGTGGCCAGCCTGTCGATTCCGTGGGGGTTCGACAAAGGTGACGACGATCTCGGCGGCTATCACCTGGTCTGGCCGCGCGACCTGGTCGAAACGGCGGGCGGCTATCTCGCCGCCGGCGATGCCGCTTCGGCACTGCAGATCCTGGAATACCTCCGCTCCATCCAACAGCCGGACGGCCATTGGCCGCAGAACGCCTGGCTCGACGGCTCCGCCTATTGGCCCGGCATCCAGATGGACGAATGCGCCTTCCCCATGCTGCTGGCCGATGCCCTGCATCGCGCTGGCCACCTGCCGACTGCCAGGCTCAGGGCCTTCCTGCCGATGATTGAGCGCGCGGCGTCCTATGTCGTGCGCAATGGTCCCGTCACCGGCGAGGACCGCTGGGAAGAAGACGCCGGCTACAGCCCGTTCACGCTGGCCGTCGAGATTGCGGCACTGCTTGCCGGCGCCGACCTGCTCGATGCCTGCGGCAAGCGGGACGCGGCAAGCTATCTGCGCGAGACCGCCGACTGCTGGAACGACCAGGTCGAGCGCTGGACTTATGTCACCGGCACCGCCATCTGCAGGGCCGTGGGCGTCGGCGGCTACTACGTCCGCATCGCGCCGCCCGACAGCGCTGATGCCGGCTCGCCGAAGGATGGCTATGTCCCGATCAAGAACCGGCCGCCGGGCGACACGGAACGGCCGGTCGAAGAAATCGTCAGCCCGGACGCACTGGCCCTGGTGCGCTTTGGCCTGAGGGCCGCCGACGATCCGCGCATCGTCGGCACCGTCAAGGCCATCGACGCGCAGTTGCGCTGCGAGCTGCCGCAAGGACCGCTCTGGTACCGCTACAACAGCGACGGCTATGGTGAACACGAGGATGGCTCGCCCTTCGACGGCACCGGCCAGGGCCGGCCGTGGCCGCTGCTCGCCGGCGAACGCGCCCATTACGAGCTGGCGGCTGGGCGCAAGGACAAGGCAGCCAGCCTGCTCGATGCGCTGGAACGGTCGGCCGGACCCGGCGGCCTGCTGCCCGAACAGGTCTGGGACGGCGCCGATATTCCTGAGCGCGAACTGTTGTATGGCAAGCCATCAGGCAGCGCCATGCCGCTGGTCTGGGCGCATTCCGAACATATCAAGCTGTTGCGCTCGCTGCGCGACGGCGCCGTCTTCGACATGCCGCCGCAAGGCGTGAGGCGCTACATCGAGGACAACACCGTTTCGCCATTCAGGACATGGCGCTTCAACAACAAGATCCGCGCGCTGCCGGCCGGCAAGACGCTGCGTATCGAATTGCTGGCAGCAGCCACTGTCCACTGGAGCACCGACAGTTGGGCAACCGCCCACGACAGCCAGACGGGGGAGAACGCTTTCGGCATCCACCTTGTCGATCTGCCCACGGCCAGCCTCCCCGGCGGAAGCACGCTGATCTTCACTTTTTTCTGGCCCGGAACCGGCGATTGGGAGAATGTCGACTTCTCCGTCATGTCAGGCGTTCAGGACAGCCAGTAGATCCTTCCTCGACAAACCCAGCAAATCTCTAGGAAACAGGACGAAACCATGCAGATCGGAATGATGGGACTGGGCCGGATGGGCGCCAACATGGTGCGGCGCTTGATGCGCGACGGCCACGAATGCGTCGTCTACGACATCAATCCGGCCAGCGTCGCGGCGCTGGTGAGCGACGGCGCGTCCGGAGCAGCCTCGATGGCGGAATTCGTCGGCAAGCTCACCAAGCCGCGCTGCGTGTGGCTGATGCTGCCGGCGGCGATCACCGGCAAGATCATCGATCAGGTCGCGGCGCTGATGGAGCCTGGCGACATCGTCATCGACGGCGGAAATTCCTACTATCACGACGCTGTCGATCAGGCCGCGAAACTGGCCGCCAAGGGCATCCACCTTGTCGATGTCGGCACCAGCGGCGGTGTCTGGGGCCTGGAACGCGGCTACTGCCTGATGATCGGCGGCCCCGACGTGGCGGTGCAGCACCTCGATTCGGTCTTTGCCACGCTGGCGCCTGGCGCCGATGCCGGCGCCCCCACCCCGGACAAGACCGCCGGCACCGCGCCCTATGGCTACCTGCATTGCGGACCGAGCGGCGCCGGCCACTTCGTCAAGATGGTGCACAACGGGATCGAATATGGCGTCATGGCCGCCTATGCCGAAGGCATGAACATCCTGAAGTCGGCCAATGCCGGCAAGCGGCAGCGTATGGCGGACGCCGAGACCAGCCCGCTGGAAAACCCGCAATACTACCAGTTCGACGTCGACCTGCCGCAGGTGGCCGAGGTGTGGCGACATGGCAGCGTCATCGGCTCCTGGCTGCTCGATCTCACCGCCGGCGCGCTGAAGAGCGATCCGGGTCTGGCGCAATTCGGCGGCCGGGTCTCGGATTCCGGCGAGGGACGCTGGACGCTGAAGGCGGCGATCGACACCGGCGTGCC
Source organism: Mesorhizobium sp. B2-5-13 (assembly GCF_006440535.1). Lineage (NCBI taxonomy): Bacteria > Pseudomonadati > Pseudomonadota > Alphaproteobacteria > Hyphomicrobiales > Phyllobacteriaceae > Mesorhizobium > Mesorhizobium sp. B2-5-13. The sequence goes on from NZ_VFUI01000019.1 coordinate 47,425, forward strand.
GGCGCCGGTGCTGTCCTCGGCCCTGTTCGATCGTTTCTCCTCGCAAGGCGAATCCGAATTCGCCGACAAGCTGTTGTCGGCCATGCGTTATGCCTTCGGCGGTCACATCGAAAAGCCGAAGGACGGCAAGTGACGGCGGCAGGGGAGACGCAGGCATGAGCCAGAAACGGTCCGACACGCTGGTGCTCTTCGGAGCGACCGGCGACCTCGCCCACAAGAAGATATTTCCAGCGCTTTACCAGATGATCGCCAAGGGCACGCTTACCGAACCGGTGATCGGCGTCGCCTTCGATGCCTGGGATTTGAGGCAATTGCAGGACCGGGCTCGCGACGGCATCGTCAGCGCGCTCGGCGCCATCGATGAGAAGGTGTTCGCCAAGCTGGCGTCGCTGCTGCGCTATGTCAGCGGCGACTATCGCGATCCGGCCACGTTCGAGAAGCTGAAGACGGCACTCGGCAGCGCCCAGCGGCCGCTGCACTACATGGCGGTGCCGCCGTCCATGTTCGAGACAGTCGTGCAAGGCCTGGAGCAGTCGGGCACCGCGCATGGCGCGCGGCTGATGGTGGAAAAGCCCTTCGGCCACGATCTGCAGTCGGCGCGCTGGCTGAACCGCGTGCTGCACCTCGTGTTCGACGAACAGTCGATCTTCCGCATCGACCACTATCTCGGCAAGGAAGCGATCCAGAACCTGCTCTATTTCCGCTTCGCCAACGCCCTGCTCGAGCCGATTTGGAACCGCAATTACGTCGAGAGCGTCCAGATCACCATGGCCGAGGACTTCGGCGTCGAAGGCCGTGGCCGCTTCTACGACGATGTCGGCGCTATCCGCGACGTCATCGAGAACCATCTGCTCAACATCCTGCTGCTCCTGGCCATGGAGCCGCCGGTCGGCCGCTCCGCCGACGACCTGATCGACGAGAAGGTGCAGGTGCTGCGCGCCATCCGGACATTGACGAAAGACGATGTCGTGCGCGGCCAGTTCACCGGCTATCTCGCCGAGCCCGGCGTGGCGCCGAACTCGCCGGTCGAGACCTTCGCAGCGGTGCGCTTCTTCGTCGACACCTGGCGCTGGCAGGACGTGCCGTTCTTCATCCGCGCCGGCAAGAACATGCCGGTGCATGTCACCGAGGTGGTGGTGCGGCTGAAGCGGCCGCCGCTCGACGTCTTCGATCCGATCAAGCCCACCGACCAGAATTACGTCCGTTTTCGCATCGACCCGCAGGTGACGATCGCCATCGGTGCCCAGCGCAAGGCGCCCGGCGACGACATGACCGGCGAGCAGGTGGAACTGACCGCGCTTGACGATTCGAAGGGCGACATGCCGCCCTATGAACGGCTGATCGGCGACGCCATGAACGGCAATGGCCAGCTCTTCACCCGCCAGGACGCCGCCGAACTGGCCTGGCGCATCGTCGGTCCGGTGCTCGGCGACACCGCGCCGCCGCATCTTTACGAGCCGAAGACGTGGGGACCGGCGGACGCCATGGCCGGCTTCGGGCCGCCCAATGGCTGGATTGATCCGGTGGCATGAACGGAGAGGACAGGATGGCCAAGGTGGCTGAGAAGGCTGCGTCGTACACCGGGCAGGTCGTCCTTTCGATCGATATTGGCGGGTCGCACGTCAAGATCCTGACCAGCGACGGCGGCACCGAGCGCCGGGCGGATTCCGGGCCTGACCTGACGCCACGGCAGATGATCGGCAAGGTGAAGAAGCTCACCGAGGACCTTTCCTACGACGTCATCTCAATGGGCTATCCGGGCCCTGTGCGTCACAACAAGCCGGTGCTTGACCCCATGAATCTCGGCAAGGGCTGGGCCGGCTTCGATTTCGCCGCTGAGTTCGGCAAGCCGGTCAAGGTGGTCAATGATGCGCTGATGCAGGCCCTCGGCAGCTATGAGGGCGGGCGCATGCTGTTCCTGGGCCTCGGAACCGGCCTCGGCGCGGCGATGGTCCTCGACAATGTCGGCCAGCCGATGGAACTCGCCCATCTCCCCTACAGAAAAGGCCAGAGTTTCGAGGACTATGTCGGCGAACGCGGCCTGGTAAAGCGCGGCAAGAAGAAGTGGCGCGGCTATGTCTTCGACGTCGTCAACCGGCTGCGTGCCGCCCTGCAGCCAGACTATGTCGTCATCGGCGGCGGCAATGTCGACAAGCTCGACGAATTGCCCCCCAACTCCAGGCGCGGTGACAACACACGCGCCTTCGAAGGCGGATTTCGTCTGTGGCGCGACAAGGCCCTGATCGTCTGATATTATTACAGTTTAGTATAGTTGTTCAAAATGGCGTGTGATGTCGCGCCGATAGATTGCATTGTGCAGATTTGCCGACTAGGAAGTCAGCCCCACTACATCGCGTCGCGCGCGACGCACAAAGACGACGCACTTTAATTTTGCGCATCATCCTTTTTGAAAACGGCCCCATTTTCGAGGTCATGCGCCATGGATGGAGGAAAATAGATTGACCGACGAAAACAGCCACGCCAGCAAAACCCTCGACCTTCTCGAACTGACGGCCCATATCGTATCGGCCTATGTCGAGAAGAACCGCCTGCCTGCGTCCGGCCTTCCCGAACTGATCGCCAGCGTCAGCGCCTCGATCAGCGGGCTCGGCCAGCCGGTCGCTCCGGTGGCGGCACCGCTGGTCCCCGCCGTCAACCCGAAGAAGTCGGTGACCCCGGATTTCATCATCTGCCTCGAGGACGGCAAGAAGTTCAAATCGCTGAAGCGTCATATCGGCGTGCATTTCGGCCTGACGCCGGACGCCTACCGCGCCAAATGGGGCTTGCCGTCGGACTATCCGATGGTCGCACCCAACTACGCCGCTTCGCGCTCGGAACTGGCGAAGTCGATCGGGCTCGGCCGCAAGGCCGTCGCGCCGGCGCCTGCCAAGTCGAAGGGCAGGAAGGCCAAGGTTTCGGCCTGAGCGGTTTCATCTGAGCCAATGTTTTGTCTGAAGCCTGCCGGCGATTCCGCCTTGGCAGGCTTCATGCTTTTGTGGCTTGGATGAACCAGACAAGCTTTGAGCAATTCCAGGAAAAGTGTGAAACGGTTTTCCGTCCGGAATTGCGCCTAGACAAAGGGGATGGAGCTGTTTGCCGTTTCCGTGAAACGGTGAACCGCTCCGGAGGGGAAGCGATGAACTACACCAGGATGGTAATCGAGAGAGAAGCCCCGGAGGAGTACGGTTATGAGCGTATCCGCTACAATCTCTCCGAAAGCTCGATTACCGACCAGAAGCTCTCCGACATCGGCCTCTCGCTGCCCGACCTGACGCTCTTTTACGGCGAGCACCGCGGCGACAAGGCGTTGCGCGACCTGATCGCCGCGCAGGATGCCGGCATCTCGACCGACGATGTGCTGGTCACCGCCGGTGCCGCCGGTGCGCTGTTCATCATCTCGACCTCGCTGCTGTCGGCCGGCGATCACCTCGTCGTCATCAGGCCCAACTACGCCACCAACATTGAAACGCCGAGGGCGATCGGCTGCGCCATCAGCTTCGTGGACCTGGCTTTCGAGGAAGGCTTTGCCATCGACGTCGAACGCATCAAGGCAGCGATGCGGCCGAACACCAGGCTGATCAGCGTTACTTGCCCGCACAACCCGACCGGGACCATGATGAGCCGCGCCGATCTCGACGCGCTGGTCGCGCTTGTCGAGGCCAGTGGCTGCCATTTGCTGGCCGACGAAACCTACCGCGATCTTTCCTATGGCAAGCGCCTGCCAGCGGCGGCTTCCCTGAGCAAAAAGGCCATCAGCGTCTCGTCGCTGTCAAAAGCCTTCGGCATTCCCGGCATCCGCATCGGCTGGCTGATCACCAGGGATGCAGCCCTCCAGGAAAAATTCCTCGCCGCCAAGGAGCAGATCGGCATCTGCGGCAGCGTCATCGACGAAGGCATTGCGCGCGGCATGCTGGATCGCCGGGACGCGTTTCTGGCAAAGCTGCTTCCCGAAATGGCCAAGCGCCGCGACATCGTCCAGGCCTGGATCGACCGCGAGCCGCTGGTCGACTGGGTACGGCCTGAGGGCGGTGTCGTCGGTTTCCCGCGCCTCGATGTCGAGTCCGGCTTCGACCTAGACCGGTTCTATATCAGGCTGTTGGAAGACCACGGCACCTATGTCGGGCCCGGCCACTGGTTCGAGATGGAAAAGCGCTTCTTCCGCATCGGCTTCGGCTGGCCGACGGAGGCCGAATTGAGAGGCGGATTGAACGCGATTTCGGCCGCGCTACGGCAGTAACTTCCGCGTGCGATTGACGACGCGGATCGAAAGTCCCTTGATCCAGACCTGTTTTTGACGCATATCCGCGCCGAATTTTATCAAGTTCCATTGGCCGGAACAGCGCCCATCCGGGAAGTGCCCCGCCAGCCGATGCCAAAGCAACCGGGGCCTATCTTCATGATACCTGAACAAACTTTACCGGAGCAGCGTTACGCCGCTTTCCGGCACAAAGCCTTCCTCAGCTATTGGACGGCGCGCTTTCTCACCACCTTCGCGACCATGATCGTTTCCGTCGCCGTCGGCTGGCAGATCTATGACCTGACGCGCGATCCGTTCGATCTCGGCATCGTCGGCATCGTCCAGTTCCTGCCATCGCTGTTGCTGGTGCTGGTCACTGGCGCCGTCGCCGACCGCTTCGGCCGCCGGGTGATCATGGCGCTGGCAACGGTGGTCGAGGCAGCCTGTGCGCTCGTTCTCCTGTACTTCACGCTGCGCGGCCTCGTCAGTCCGCTGCCGATCTTCGTCGTTCTGGCGCTATTCGGCATGGCGCGCGCCTTTTACGGACCGGCCTCGTCGTCGCTGTTCGCCAATCTGGTGCCGCCGGAAGATTTCGGCAATGCGATTGCCTGGAACTCCTCCGCCTGGCAGACGGCCACGATTGTCGGTCCGGTCGCCGGCGGCCTGCTCTATGGCGTCTCGGCCGAAGCCGCATACGCCGTCGCCTCTGTGCTGATGCTGGTGGCCGGTCTGCTGATCTTCACCATTCCCAAACCCGCCCAGCAAAGCGCCACCGATAAGCCGACAATGGAAACACTATTTGCCGGCTTCCGCTACATCTGGAGCGAGAAGATCGTGCTCGGCGCCATCTCGCTCGATCTGTTCGCAGTGCTTTTGTCCGGCGCCTCGGCACTGCTGCCGGTCTATGCGCGCGACATTCTGCAGCTCGGCCCCTGGGGCCTCGGCCTGCTGCGCTCGGCGCCGGGCATCGGCGCCATCTGCGTCGCGGTATGGCTCGCCGGGCACCCGATCCGCGACCACGCCGGCAAGATCATGCTGAGCTTCGTGGCGGCGTTCGGCGCCTTCACCGTGCTGTTCGGTCTGTCGACCCTCACCTGGCTGTCTATCGTCGCTCTAGTCTTCCTCGGCGCCACCGACATGTTCAGCGTCTATATCAGGGAAACGCTGATCCAGCTGTGGACGCCCGACGAACTGCGCGGCCGCGTCAACGCCGTCAACCAGGTCTTCGTCGGGGCGTCCAACGAAGTGGGTGAGTTCCGTGCCGGCACCATGGCGGCGCTGATCGGCACGGTTCCGGCGGTCGTCATCGGCGGCGTCGGCGCCGTCGCGGTTGCTGGCCTGTGGGCCTATCTATTCCCGGCGCTGCGCAAGGTGCGGCACCTCAAAGGACGAAACTGACGGCTTCATCGCTATCGGCGGGGCAGCGAATCTGTGCTAAGCCGCCCGCCCAACCAACCAAAGGACGACACCTGTGAGCGAACCGACTGTGGCCGAGGCGACCGAAAGTATCTATGCGTCTCTTCGGGCGGACAATGCCGACATCGACGCACACATCGCGACGCTCAAGGCAGCGCTGGCACGAGAAGGGATAAAACAGGCGGTGTTCGATCCTGCCAAATTGGCGCAAAGCAACCGCTCGGGCCGCAAGTTGATGCAGGCTTATTTTCGGCAGCGCGGCGTGAGCGTGAGCTTTTCGGACTAGAGCGGTTCAGTGTTTGTTGGAATCGCCGAACCGCTCTAACTCTTTGTCTTCACGCAATTCCGGATGGAAAACCGCTACGCACTTTTCCTGGAATTGCTCTAGTTTCACGCGCCGAAAGCCGCCGGTCGGAAGTCGGCCGGATTTGGCCGTTCAGAGCACCGGTTCGACTCTACCGCGCCACCGGTCCACCAAAAATCATGCGCAAGAACTCGTCCAGCCAGCGCCTCAAATGCATGTCCCAGATCAGCCGGCCGCCGAGATGATCGCGGCCGGGCTGGGCGCCGGGCAGCTCGAAGCGGTGGGCGCCGCGCACCACCCAGCGTTGCATCATCACCCGGGTCAGTTCGCCATGGAACTGGATGCCCCAGGCATTGTCGCCGTAGCGGAAAGCTTGGTTGGGATAGGTCTCGTTCGTGGCCAGCAGCATCGCGTCGGTCGGCAGCGAAAAACCCTCGCGGTGGAACTGGTAGACCATTTCGGGCCAGTGCATCAGTTTCTTGCCGACCTCGGTCGCCTTCAGCGGATACCAACCGATCTCGACCAGCCCTTCACCATGGCCCTCGACCTTGCCGCCGAGATGATTGGCCAGCATCTGCGCGCCAAGACAGATGCCGAGCAGTGGCCGGTTTTCCCTGAGCGGGATTTCCAGCCAGTTGGTCTCGCGGCGGACGAATTCGTCCTCGTCATTGGCGCTCATCGGCCCGCCGAACACCACCGCGCCGGCATGACCATCCAGTGTTTCGGGCAAGGCGTCGCCGAGCGGCGGGCGGCGGATGTCGAGATCGAAGCCTTCTTCCAGCAACATGTGGCCGACGCGCCCGGGGCTCGAATTCTCCTGATGCAGCACAATCAGGATTTTTGGCTTCGGGCTCGTTATGGGCGGCATCGTTGGACGAGATCCCGCCTATTCGTCGCTTGACGTCCCACGGGCGCCCGGTACCTCGGCCGCGGCCTTGCGGCGCGCCTCGATCCGGTCGTGGCGCTCGACGCCGATCAGCTCGGCGACCCGCCACACCGTATTGTCCTCGAGCTCATGCAGCTCGCCATCGGCATAGACGATCTCCCACATCAGGCCGATGAAGGCCTTGCGCCCCTCCGCGTCGAGATGGCGCTTGAGCACGCTGGTGAAGGCGTAGAGATCGATCGCCTCGTTGTCGGCGCGCTCGCCTGCGGCGGCCAGCGCTTCGAGTTCGGCACCGTTGATCGAATAGCTCTGCGCCAGCACCGCCTTGAACCGCTCCCACTCGACATCCTGGCGAACCCCGTCGGCATTCATCACATGGTAGAGCAGCGCCGAAGCCGCGACGCGCGGGTCGTCCGTGCTGGTATGGCTGGCGGAGCCAGCCGGCAAATCCCTGAGAAACGACAGAACGCGCTCGAACATCGATTCATTCCCAACGGCCCGATGGCCGGCCCAAATCAAAACAGCCGGAACCGGCGTGGCGACTTTTCCGCCTCGTCGTCCGGATCGACGCCTGGATCGTCCGGCAGGCGCGCCAGTTCTTCCGCCGGCTCGACGGCCTCGGCATCGGCCGGCACCGCGGCAAAGGCGGCTGCCGTGACCGGGGTGACATGATCCTCGCGGCTTTCGGCGTCCTTGCCCGTCGCCTCGTTGCCCGAGGCGGCATGGTCGATCACGTCGACCGGCTTTTCCGGCCTCGCCGGGGCCTCGATGGCCACTACCGAGGCATCCGGCTCATCGCGGCTGTCGATCAGTTGGCCAAGCCGCTCCATCGGCGCGCGCCATTCGAAGGCGTCGAGACGGCCGGTAACCGGCGATACCGGCGCCCAGCGCTCGGAGACGACGCCGTCTGCCACCCAGGCCGGATCGCGCGGCGCCCGAACCGCCTTGGAGAGCAGCTGCCGCACCTTGCCCTGGTCGCCGGTCTCGGCCTCCTCGATATCGGCAAGGAGCAGATAGGCACCCTCGCGGCGATCCATGCGGATCGCGGCTTCGGCCTCGCGCCTGGCGGTCGACAAATCCTGCGCGTCGAGCGCGGCACGCGCCACCGTCATCGACGATTCGGCGTGGTTCTTCTTCATCTCCTGCAGCCTCTTTGCCCGGTTGAGCCGATCAAATACGGCGTCACCCGGCCTTGCATGGGTATAGAGCTCCGCGATTTCGGGATGCGGCTCGGCCTTCCATGCTGCTTCGAGGATCTTCGAGCCCTTGCGTACGTCGTTCTGCTTGAACAGGGCCGCGGCGGCGGCAACGGCGGCGGGGGCGAAATCCGGCTGCAGTCTGTTAGCCTCGAGCGCCGCTGTCCTGGCAGCGGCGGGATCGCTATCGGCGAGCGACTGCGCTTTGGCGGTCAACAGCACGGCGCGGCGGCGTTTGGCGGCGTCGCGTTCGATTTGCCGCGTCGACTTCTGCGCATCGACCAGTTTCAGCGCCCCGTCCCAGTCGCCGCGCGCGGTCAGCTCCTCCAACGTCGATTCGGCTGCCCAGGCCAGTTGCGGCGCCACGGCGGCGGCGCGGCCGGCATAGTGCCGGGCTGCGTTGCGGTCGCCCAGCCGCTCAGCCTCCAGGTAAAGCCCTCGCAGGCCAAGCAGCCGCATTTCGGGGTCGTCGAGCATGCTCTCGAACTTTTGGCGCGCGCCTTCATGATCGCCTTCGAGCAGCGATGCCTGCGCCTCGAGCAGATGGATCAGCGGCTCCTGGTCGGAGCGTATCAGCTTGGCCGCTTCCTTGGTCTTCTTGCGGGCCAGCGCCCCGTCGCCGGCACCGGCGGCGATCATGCCGGTCGACAGCGCCTGATAGCCACGGTCACGGCGGCGCACGCGGAAATAGCGCGAGATGGTGTAGGGGCTGTTCCACAGCGACTTGATGAGCCACCAGACGATCATCACCGCCGCAACGACGGCAACGACGGCCACCGCCGCCACCATCAGGCTCACCTGGTATTGGTAGCCGTTGAAGGTGACGACCATGTCGCCGGGCCTGTCGGCCAGCCACGCAAAGCCCAGCCCGAGCGCGAAGACGACGATGAGGAAGGCGAGCAGGCGGATCATCGTGTTGCCCTCATGCCTTCATCGCGCCGGAGATCAGTGCGTCGACCTGGGTTTCGACCTCGATGCGGGCTTTCAGTTTGCCGGCAAAGTCGGCGCCCGCGGCCTTCACGGCTTGCGGCAACGTGTCATATTCGCTGAGCGCCTTGGCATAGTCGCCCTGAGTGACCGCAACCTCCATGCGCGCCACGGTTTCCGGTGCGCCGGCGCCTTCGACGGCACCGATCGGCCGGACCTTGACCAGCGATTCGGCGCTCGACATCAGGTTCTGCAGGAAGCCGGCATTCTGGTCGGCCGGCGTGGCCGCTGCGATCATGGCATTGGCGGCCGCATCCATCTGCGAGGCGATCTCGGTGCGGGTCGGCACGCCTTTTTCGGCATAGGGGCGCAATGTCGCGAGCTGCGGCGCATCAGGCGAAATCGCGGCCAGCGTATCGAGTTCGGCCGAAAACGGCGCGCCGCGATCGAGCGCGGCCTTCAGCGCCGAAGCCGCGATGGCGAGCGCGACCTTCGGCTGCGATGCCTGTGCATCGACCTTGCCGGAAAGCTGCGACACCGACTTTTCGAGCGCGGCGAGCCGGCCTTCCTGCGCCTTCGCCGCCTCGCTCGTCGACTTCACCAGCGCATCGAGACCCGCCATTTTTTCGTTGAGCGGGGCAAGGTCGACCGGTGCCGTGCTGCCGGCCTTGCCGAGGGCCGCCACCGTGGTTTCGATCTGTTTGACCTTGTCGCCAAGTGCTGCAAGCCCGGCATTGTCGCCGGCGCCGCCCTGTTCGACCGCCGATTTCAGCGCCGCGACATCGCTCTTGACCTGGTCGAGCCCCGACGACAGGCCATCGACCCTGGCCGACGCACCATTGTTGTTGCCGGCTTCCCTCATGTCCGCGATTTCGCTCTTCAACGAGGCAATCTCGCCATTGACACCAGCGAGCGAGGCACCGGGAGCGGATCCCGGCGCGCCGAGTAGGCCGGCAAATTGCAGGCCGCCGGCACCGACCAGCGCGATGATACCACCGATGATGCCGGCGGCGACGCCGTTGAGGCCGCCCCGCTTCGGCTGCACTGTCATCGGTTCGCTCCTTGCGTCGGCTTTTCCGGAAGCCGCCTTGGTCTCGGCGGTTTTGGCGGTTGCATCCTCAAAATTATAATCGGAAGCCTTGGCGCGATTGGCGGGAGTATCCGAACCGGGATAAGGCATTTCCGGCTCGGCGGTCTTGGCCTCGGCATGCGGTGGCGAATCCGTGCCAGACTGCCCGGCGGCATCGCCATGCTCCCAGGGTTCGAGATCCGCTTGATCGGCATGCACCGGCTCTTCCGGGGGCTCTGGCCGTGAGGCATTCGCTGCTTCCTCGGCCTTCGCCTCGTCCGTCTGGGCAATATCCTTGGCGGCATCCCCGTCGACGATGCGTGAGACGGCGCCCGGATCGAGGTCGATGGTCACCGGCTCGCGGCGGCCTTTCGAGTGTCGCATCTTCGGCGTCTTGACCATGCATGGGCTCCGCAAAATTCGCTTCGTCTCAACGCCCGGCGGCGCGTGATGGTTCAGAAAGGGTCTAGCACATCACCAAGCGGTGAAAAGGGGCGGTGTGATGACGCGGGTCAGGGCCGTGCCCGCAAAAGTGCCAGCAGCGCCTCCTCGTCGGCTCGTGCGGCGACGCGGATTGCTTTGCCGGCACTATCGCCGAAGGCGGCGGCGATGCGCGCGGAAAGGACAAAAACCCGCGTCTTTTCAAAGACCTTTTGCAGGGCGGGCCGGCTGGCCAGGACCTGCATCGCGGCAGCGGCCTTGGCCGAATAGAGCAGCACCGCATCGACGGATTGGCCTGATATCAGCGGAAGAATCGCTTCGTCCGAATAGCTTACCGCTATCGTGTCATAAGTCTCGACGGCATGGACCTGGACATGAGCAGCTTCCAGCTTCTGTTCGAAGGCGGGAAACCGCACGCGCCCACAGAGATAGACGAGCGCTTTACCGGAAAACGCGATTCCCATGCCCGCGGCCAGCGCCTCGGCATCGCCAGGCCCCTCGCTGACCGAGAGAAAGCCTGCGTCGCGCGCCGCCTCCGCTGTCCTCTTGCCGACAGCATGGCAAGGCAGGTTGGATAGCACCGCCATCAGATCTCCAGGGGCATGGCGCACCGCATTAGCGCTGGTGATGGCAACGGCGGCCACGTCGTTCGGAACCGCCCTGGCATCGACCGGCAGTGCCATCGTCTCCGTCAATGGCAGCAGAAGAGGCTCAAAACCCATCTCCTCCAGCTTTCGCGCCGTGCGCGACGCACCCGGCTCCGGTCTGGTGACCAGGACCCGGAGCATTTTCAGAGCCAACCGTCGAAGAACTTTTCGCCGGCCCTGGCGCGAACTGTCCGTGCGGCATCAGCCCCAATTTCCGCTGCGTCCGCGGCCTCGCCTTCCAGCCGGACGTCATGCCACTCCGTGCCGTCGGGCGAGATGATCAGCCCGGCAAAGGACAGTTTCCCGCCTGATACCGTCGCATGGCCGGCGATCGGTGTGCGGCACGAGCCGTCGAGCGCGGCGAGAAACGCGCGCTCGCAGGCCAAGGCCTGGCCGGTCGGCGCATGATGGATCGCCGCCAGCATATTCTCGATACCACGGTCGCCGACGCGTGTTTCGATGCCGATCGCGCCTTGTCCCGGCGCCGGCGGAAAATCCTCCAGCGGCATCAGGTCGGTGACCACGCCTTCGAGCCCGAGCCGCTTCAGCCCGGCATAGGCGAGGATGGTGCCCTCGGCGATGCCTTCATCCAGCTTGCGCAGCCTCGTCTGCACATTGCCGCGGAACATCACCACCTCGAAATCCGGCCGCATCCGGCGGATCAGCGCCTGGCGACGGAGCGACGACGATCCGATCTTGGCGCCATGCGGCAGATCGGCGATCCGCTTGACCGCCTTGCCTATGAAAGCGTCGCGCGCGTCTTCGCGCGGCAGGAAAGTGGAGAGCTCCAGTCCGTCAGGAAGCATCGTCGGCATGTCCTTCGACGAATGCACGGCGATGTCTATACGACCATCGAGCAGCGCTTCCTCGATTTCCTTGGTGAACAGGCCCTTGCCGCCGGCCTCCGACAGTGGCCGGTCCTGAATACGGTCGCCGCTGGTCGAGATGGGCACCACTTCAAACGCCTGCTCGGGAAGGCCATGCGCTTTCATTAGCCGTACACGCGTCTCATGCGCCTGGGCGAGCGCCAGCGGGCTGCCGCGTGTTCCGATTTTCCGTGTTCCGATTTTCAAAGTTTGCATGGCGCGCGGTCCGTGATAACCCCCGAGCGAAATCGAGGTCTTGCCGGCCTTTTCCTAATGGGGAATAGCCTCATAAACAATCTCTTGGGATAGCGACGAATTGATCCGCGTTCTGGGCATTGAGACGAGTTGCGACGAGACCGCCGCCAGCGTCGTGGCGCTGGAGGGCGATGCCGCGCCGAAAATCCTGTCCAATATCGTGCTCTCCCAGATCGAGGAGCATGCCGCCTTCGGCGGTGTCGTGCCGGAGATCGCCGCGCGCGCGCATGTCGAGGCGCTGGACGGCATCGTCGAGGCGGCACTCGCCGATTCGGGCGTGGCGCTTGCCGATATCGATGCCATCGCCGCGACCGCCGGGCCGGGCCTCGTCGGCGGGCTGATTGTCGGCCTGATGACGGCCAAGGCTATCGCGGCGGCGGCCGGCAAGCCGCTGATCGCCGTCAATCACCTCGAAGGCCACGCCTTGACGGCGCGGCTGACCGACGGCCTGGAATTCCCCTATCTCTTGCTGCTGGTCTCCGGCGGTCACACGCAGATCCTCGCCGTGCGCGGCGTCGGCGACTACCAGCGCTGGGCCACCACCATCGACGACGCGCTCGGCGAAGCCTTTGATAAGACCGCCAAAATGCTCGGCCTGCCCTATCCCGGCGGTCCCAATGTCGAAAAGGCGGCGCTGTCGGGCAATGCCTCGCGCTTTGCCTTTCCGCGGCCGATGAAAGGCTCGGCCCAGCCCGATTTCTCCTTTTCCGGTTTGAAGACCGCCGTGCGCCAGGCGGCAACCGCGATCGAGCCCTTGAGCGACCAGGATGTCGCCGACATCTGCGCCTCATTCCAGGCGGCGGTCGCCGATGCGCTGGCCGACCGCGTTTCTCGCGCCCTGGCACGCTTTCGCAAGACATTCCCTGGCACCAAAAACCCGGCGCTGGTCGTCGCCGGCGGCGTCGCCGCCAACTGCGCCATCAAGGCGACGCTGGAGCGGCTATGTACCGAGAATGGTTTCACCTTCGTCGCGCCGCCGCTGAAATTGTGCACCGACAATGCCGCGATGATCGCCTGGGCCGGCATTGAGCGGCTGCGCGAAGGCATGGCGCAGGAGAACGGCTTCGATTTCGTGCCACGCTCGCGCTGGCCGCTGGATAGCGTCTCGACGCCAATGGTCGGCTCCGGCCGGCGCGGAGCCAAGGCATGACTGACAAAGCCATGAAGAGCGCGGACCCCGGCAAAAGCGGCTGGCGTGTCGCCGTGCTCGGCGGCGGCGCTTGGGGCACGGCGCTGGCGCTGGCCATGCTGCGCGCCGGCCACTCGGTACGGCTGTTCGCGCGTGACCCTGAAACCGTGGCCTCGATCGGTCGTGGCGAGAACCCGCGTTATCTCCCGGGCATTGCCATCGCGCCCGGTATAGACGCGACGAGCGACATCGAGGCAGCGCTTGCCGGGACCGATTGCGTGCTGGCGGTGACGCCTGCGCAAGCGTTGCGGGCGACCCTGGCGGCCGCGAAGGATCATATGCCGGCTGGCATTCCACTCGTGCTTTGCGCCAAGGGCATCGAGCGCGGCACCGGTGCCTTGCTGTCGGCAATCGCTGCGGAAATCCTGCCGCGAAACCCGGTCGCCGCCCTGTCGGGGCCAAGCTTCGCCAACGATGTCGCCCGCGGCCTGCCGACGGCGGTGGTTGTGGCTGCCGGCGACGAGGCCCTAGCGGCCGACCTTGCCGCCCGTTTCTCGGCTGAAAACCTGCGCTGCTATTCGAGCGACGACCTGATCGGTGTCGAAATCGGCGGCGCCTTGAAGAACGTCTTCGCCATCGCCGCCGGCGCTGTCACCGGTGCCGGGCTCGGCGCCAGCGCGCAGGCCGCCATGGTCACGCGCGGCTTCGTCGAGCTGCGCCGCATCGGTGCCGCCTTCGGCGCCAGGCCCGAGACCCTGATGGGGCTTTCCGGCCTTGGCGACCTGCTGCTCACTTGCTCGTCGACGCAATCGCGCAATTTCGCCTATGGGCTGGCGCTCGGGCAAGGCAAGGCGCTTTCCGGACTGCCGCTGGCCGAGGGCGTGCCGACCGCGGCGATCGCCGCCCGCATCGCCGCCGAGCGCAATATCGATGCGCCGATCATCGCCGCCGTGGCCGCCATACTGGACGGCGGGATCACCATCGGCCAGGCCGTGACGGCCCTGATGACCCGGCCGCTGAAGACCGAAACCAACGATTGATCCCCTGATCCAACCACCCAGGAGAAAGACCATGCTGTTTGCTCTGATTTGCAAGGACAAGCCCGGAAGCCTGCAGGTGCGCCTCGACACGCGGCCCGAGCATGTCGCCTTCCTCGAAGGGCTGAACAGCGACAAGAAGCTGGCCTTTGCCGGTCCGTTCCTCGACGCCGACGGCAAGTCAAACGGCAGCCTCGTTGTCGTCGAGGCGCCCGATCTGGCAGGCGCACAGGCCCTGTCGGCCGCTGACCCCTATGCCAAGGCCGGCCTGTTCGAAAGCGTCGAAATCCGCCAGTGGAACTGGACGTTCAACAAGCCGGCGGCTAGTTAATTTCCGGTCGCCCGCGACGGGGTCGCAAGGAGGAGAGAAAATGAACTACTGGCTGTTCAAATCCGAACCCTCGGTTTTCTCCTTCGAGGCGTTGAAGGCCAAGGGCAACGCCGGCACGCAATGGGACGGCGTGCGCAACTACGCCGCCCGCAACAACATGCAGGCCATGCAGATCGGCGATCTCGGCTTCTTCTACCATTCCAACGAGGGGCTGAACGTGGTCGGCATCGCCGAGGTCTGCGCGCTGGCCCATCCCGACACCACATCCGATGATCCGCGCTGGGAGTGTGTCGACATCCGTGCCGTCAGGGACATGCCGAACCCGCCGACGCTGGAAGAAGTCAAGGCCAATCCAAAACTGGCCGAGATGGCGCTGGTGCGGCTCGGACGGCTTTCCGTGCAGCCGGTGACCCCGGCCGAATGGAAGGAAGTCTGCCGCATGGGCGGCCTGACGCCTGCGCCGTGACGGCACTCACCCCCGACAGCGCCAGGCAGTTCATCCTCGACAACACGGCGCTGATGGCACCGCCGCATGTACCGGAGATTCTTCTCCACCTCGCCGACGAAGCGCATGATCTTTGGCAGCGGACCGAGGATGAACTGGTCGAGATCGGCCTGCCGCCACCCTTCTGGGCTTTCGCCTGGGCCGGCGGCCAGGGCCTCGCCCGCTACGTCATCGACAATCCTGACACAGTGCGAGGCAAGCGCGTGCTCGACTTCGCCTCGGGCCGGGCTCGTCGCCATCGCCGCCGCCAGGGCGGGGGCTGCCGAGATAACCGCTGCCGATATAGACCCGTTCTGCGCCACCGCGATCCGGCTCAACAGCGACGCCAATGGCGTCGTGAACAAATTCCTCGGCACGGACTGTATCGGCACCGATGCGGATTGGGATGTGATCCTGGCTGGCGATGTCTTCTACGACAAACCCTTCGCCGACCGGCTGATGCCGTGGTTTTCGGCGCTCAAACGGCGTGGCGCCGAGGTCCTCGTCGGCGATCCCGGCCGGTCCTATCTGCCGCGATCGGGGCTGGAGCCGCTTGGCGTCTACCAGGTGCCGGTGACAAGGGCGCTCGAGGATGCCGAAGTCAAGCGCACGACCGTGTGGCGACTGCTTGACGCCATCGCCGAACAGGCGTTTCCATAAAGCCGCACAGGAGGGGAACTCGTGGATTTTTCAGCAGTGAACTGGATCGCGGTGGTTGCCGCCGCCGTCGTCGCATGGCTGTTCGGCGCCGCCTGGTACATGGCGTTGAGCAAGCCCTGGCTGAAGGCCGTCAAGCTCGATCCGGCGACGATGAAGAAATCGCCGCTGCCCTTCGTCATCTCCTTCATCGCCGAGCTGCTGATGGCCTACATCATGGCCCTGGTCGTCGGCGCGATGACGGGTGGTGAGCCGACCTGGCTCGCCGGCCTGATCTTCGGCTTCGTGCTTTGGCTGGGTTTCGTCGCCACGACGCTGTCGGTCAACCATCGCTATGAGAATTTCGGCTGGGACCTGACCCTCATCGACGGCGGCCATTGGCTGGGCGTGCTGCTGATCATCGGCGCGGTGATCGGCTGGTTCGGCGCCGCGGCGAGCTGAGATAACGCTTTGACGACGACGGATGAATCCGGATTTCCCCGCGACCTGGTGTTCACCCGGATCTGCCACGTCAAGCATGGCTATGACGAACGCCGCCGCCACATTGTCCGCGAGTTTGAGCGGCGCGGCGTGCCCGTCTACTTTTACACGGACTGGGACAAGCCAGATATCACCTCGGAGATTCGTGCTGAATTGGTCGCTCCCGATTTTGTCCACCCGGCGCAGGTCTCTCTGGCGCTGAAGCATGTCGGTATATGGCGCGACTTCCTCGAAACCGACCTGCCCTATTGCCTGGTGTTCGAGGATGACGTCTTCCTCGCGCGCGACTTCGTCGCCAAATTCCGGCAAGGGCTGGCCGAACTCGGCAGCCCGATGCGCAAGGCCGTCATCTATTTCGGCAACGGCAGCAACTACTACACGCCGAGCTGGAAATTGCGCAGGGGTCAGAGGCTCTACCCGGCACTGCATGCCAGGTGCGCGGATTCCTATCTCATCACCCGTCCGGTCGCCGAAGCCCGTTGTGCCTGGATCGATCAGCACAAAATATACACCGTGATCGACCACCAGATCGAGCAGATGGACGAAAAACTGGGCATTGAGATGCTGTGGTTCGAGCGGCCAATTGCCGAGCAAGGCAGCGAAAACGGCGCTTTCCAGACTTCCGTCGCCGGCAAAAAGCACCCGCTTCTGTACAAGAAGCTGAAATGGAAATGGAAGAAATACACAAGGATGATCTTCGGCCACAACGCCCGGTCCTGAGCGCGGAGCAATTCCAGGAAAAATGCGTCGTGGTTTTCCCGGGAAAAGCGCGTAGCGCTTCCCTGGGGAACGCATAAGACAAGAGATTAGACCTTGTCCGCCGTCCGCGTCCTGGCAACTTCCTCGAGGATCCATTCGCGGAACGCGACGATACGGGGATCGTCCGCCATGGCCTGGGGATAGACCAGGAAATAGGCGAATTCCGGCGCAACCCTGATGCTGAGTTCGAAGGGCCGCACAAGCCGGCCCTCGGACAGGTCGTTCGCCACCATGGCGAAATCGGCAAGCGCGACGGCATTGCCGTCGAGCGCCGCCTGGACAGCATCCGTGGACGTGCCGAAGACGACGGTGCGGCTGTCGTCGAAATCGTTGATGCCGGCCGCCGCCATCCACATGCGCCAGTTCGGCCAGGTCACGCCCTGGCGGGCCCATTCGATATGGGCAAGCGTGTGGTTGAACAGGTCGCGCGGCTCGCGCAGGGGCGGCCCAGATGCCAGGAGGCCCGGACTGCATACCGGAATAATGATGTTGTCGAACAGGCGATGCGCGCAGAGTCCTGGATATTTGCCGGCGCCGAAGCGGATGCCGACATCGACGTCGTCAAGATCGAAATCGCGCAAGCCATAGGCAATGTCGAACCTGAGTTCGATGCCCGGCCGCTGCTTGCGGAAATTCTCGACACGCCGCATCAGCCATTTCGCCGCGAACTGCGCGTCCAGCGTCACCTTCAGGAATTCCGTGCCGCGCGCCAATTTGCGCGCCCGCATCACGGCCCGGCCAAGCAGGTCGAGCGTGTCGGTCGCCGCCTCGTACAGCACCGTGCCCGCTTCCGTCAGACGGATGGTGCGGCTGGTGCGGGTGAACAGCACGATGCCGAGCTGATCCTCGATTTCCTTGATCTGGTGGCTGACGGCGGCGGGCGTCAGGCCGAGCTCGTCGGCGGCTCGGGTGAAATTGAGGTGCCGGGCCGCCGCCTCCAGCGTCCTGAGCGCCCGTGTTCCAGGCAAGAGGGCTGCCATCAGCGCGCGGCCCGATCGAAGCGGTCCATGGAGCCTCAATCCTCAAATAAAACTTGACGATGAGAAAAGAACTACTCGTTTCCCGTTTGTTTTTCAATCCGGCATCATTGCAACATCAAAACACCATCAAACCGGATTTGATGTCCGGAGAATACGGATCCCATCATGTCTCACATCGTTCTTCACCCTGCCTACATCGCCCGGCCGGGCTGGCTGTCGGCTGTCCGTGATTGGCTGCGGCAGGCCAGGGTCGCGGTCAATCTTGGCCACCAGGACGTCGAGGATCTGTCCGATCGCCAGTTGCGCGATATCGGCGCCGCCCGCAAGGACATCACCCGCGCCATGGACCGCGAGACCGGCCGGCTGGGCCTTCTAGACATCGGCTGGCAGCGAAACAGGAAGGGATAAGGGAGTAGCATTATGATGCGGCTTGGGCGTGTCTGCTGCTCCTGAAGACTTCCCATCCCCTATTCCCCTATTCCCCTATTCCCCTATTCCCCTATCTCACCACCCTCACCACCGTCCGGTCCGACAGCAGCGGCAAAAGCCGCGCCATCGTGCGCGCGGTGACCGCCACACAACCTTCCGTCGGCGTGAAGCCGGGACGCGCCAGGTGGAAGAAGATGGCGCTGCCGCGCCCGCGGCGGCGCGGCGCGATGTTCCAGTCGAGCACCAGGCAGGCGTCATAGAGCCGGTCGTCGCGCCGCATGCGTTCGTGGCTGGCGCCATAGGGCATCTTGACCGGCCTGTTATAATTGCGGTCGTCTGGGACCTCGCACCAGCCGAGATCCGGCCCGATCGGCGCCATCGCCAGCCGCGTCCTGCGGCCGGCGGCAAACTGATCCCCCCGAAAATAGCCCGCCAGGATGCGCATCGAAGCGAGCGGCGTTGCGCCGTCGCCTTCCCGCTTGCCGGACGAGATGCCGCCACGCCCCAGCGCGCAGGCAAACACCGTTTTGCCGGCCTGCAGCAGGCCCTGGCTTGGGTGGCCGGGCCTCGCCCGCACGGTCATCACGCGCAGCCGTTTTGCCAAAATTGCGCCGGCTGCATTGCGATCGCGTTTTTTCTTGTATGATCGTGCCACGGAACAAATCACTGTGATCGGCTATTGTGCCGGCAAGCTTCCGCATAAATACGCAGCGGTCAACTGAATTCACTTTTCAAAACAACGGATTGATCCATGACCTCACGTACCATCCTGATCGTCGATGACGATGACGACCTGCGCGGCACACTGGTCGAGCAATTGTCCCTCTACGAGGAATTCGACGTGCTGCAGGAATCCACTGCGGCAAAAGGCGTCACCGCTGCGCGTGGCGGGCTCATCGATCTGCTCATCATGGATGTCGGCTTGCCCGACATGGACGGCCGCGAGGCGGTGAAGATCCTGCGCAAGGGCGGCTACAAGGCGCCCATCATCATGCTGACCGGCCACGACACCGATTCGGACACGATTCTGGGTCTCGAGGCCGGCGCCAACGACTATGTCACCAAGCCATTCCGCTTCGCGGTGCTGCTTGCCCGTATCCGGGCGCAGCTGCGCCAGCATGAGCAGAGCGAGGACGCGACCTTCTCGGTCGGCCCCTATACCTTCAAGCCCAGCCAGAAACTGCTCATCGACCCGCGCGGCGGCAAGGTGCGGCTGACGGAAAAGGAGGCCTCGATCATCAAATATCTCTATCGCGCCGACCAGAAGGTGGTGACGCGTGACGTGCTGCTGGAGGAAGTGTGGGGATACAATTCCGGCGTCACCACACACACGCTGGAAACCCATGTCTACCGTCTGCGCCAGAAGATCGAGCGCGATCCTTCCAATGCTGAAATTCTTGTGACAGAAAGCGGCGGCTACAAGCTGGTTCCTTAAACATTGCACTATCCAATGAGCGGTCTGGGCGGGGCCGCTTTCGGGTACGATCCTGTTGGAGGGGGATTCAGGGACCGTACCGCAGAGGAGGGATTGGACTGACCGTTCGGGGACAAAGCTAGATGGCGCTGGATGACGACATCCGCATCCTGTCCGCCGTGAGGCTTTTCGAAGGCTTCACGCAGGAACAGCTGCGCCTGCTCGCCTTCGGAGCCGAGACCACTCTCGTGCAGGCGGACCACAAGCTTTATCGCGAGGACGACGTGGCCGACTCGGCCTATGTCGTGGTCAGCGGGCGTATCGTGCTCTATCGCGAGCAGAATGGCGAGCGCATCCCGATCGGCAAAGTCGGTCCCGGCACGATGCTCAGCGAACTGGCGCTAATCGCCGACACCAACCGGCTGACCAGCGCCTCGGCCGAAATCGATTCGGAGGTGATAAGGCTGAGCCGCAAGATGTTCCGGCGCATCCTGGAGGAGTATCCGGAACTGGCGGTGAAACTCCACCAGCGCATCTCCGAGGAATTCCACGAAATGATCCGCCGCATCGAGGAACTGGCACCGCGCTTTTCGGGTTGAGGGCGTTGCCGCGAGAGAACTCGATGCTTGGCGGGAAGGATCGCGACGAACGCCTTTTTATCGACGACCCCGTTAATCCAAGTCAAACCGGGCGATGACCGGCACATGGTCCGACGGCCGGTCCCAGCCGCGTGCCTGGCGCAGGATCTCGTAGCCGGCAAAATCAGGCACCAGGTTCGGCGACGACCAGACATGGTCGAGCCGTCGGCCACGATTGGACGCCTCCCAATCCTGCGCGCGATAGCTCCACCAGGTATAAAGCTTCTGTTCCGATGGCACGTTGAGCCGCATCAGGTCGACCCAGCCGCCGGCCAGCCGCATCGCCTCGAAGTTCTCGGTCTCGACCGGCGTGTGGCTGACCACGTTGAGCAATTGCTTGTGCGACCAGACATCATGCTCCAGCGGCGCGATGTTGAGGTCTCCGACCAGCACCGAGGCCGACACCTCGCCGTGCTCGGCCCGGATGGCGTTCATCTCGGCGACGAAATCCAGCTTGTGCCTGAACTTCCTGTTGATCTCGGGATCCGGTTCGTCGCCACCCGCCGGAACGTAGAAATTGTGCACCAGGATCGTCTTGCCGCCGGCCCGCACGGTCACCGACAGATGCCGGCTGTCCTCGATGTCGCAGAAACGGCGCCTTTCGACCACCTCGATCGGCCGCCGCGCCACCGTCGCCACGCCGTGATAGCCCTTCTGGCCATGGAAGGCGATGTAGGGATAGCCGATCTTACGAAAAGCTTTTTCGGGAAAGAGCTCGTCCGGGACCTTGGTTTCCTGCAGGCAGAGCACATCGGGCGCGTACTCATCGAGCAGGCGTTCGATGATCGGCATGCGCAGGCGCACGGAGTTGATGTTCCAGGTGGCGATCGAAAAGGGCATGCGGC
The DNA here is from genome assembly GCF_006440535.1 of Mesorhizobium sp. B2-5-13. Classification (NCBI taxonomy): domain Bacteria; kingdom Pseudomonadati; phylum Pseudomonadota; class Alphaproteobacteria; order Hyphomicrobiales; family Phyllobacteriaceae; genus Mesorhizobium; species Mesorhizobium sp. B2-5-13. The sequence goes on from NZ_VFUI01000019.1 coordinate 68,852, forward strand.
AAGATCCGGCGATAGATCGCCGAACTACTGCCAGCCACACGCCGGAAAAACAAGCGAGGCGACGAAGACTACCGTGTCTTGGTGTTCAGCTCGCGATTGGCCGTATAGTCGATGGCGAAGGTGTCGGGCGCGAAACTGACGCCTTCCTTGGTGTTGAAGATCATCACCGTCGTATCTTTGCCCTGCGCGTCGGTAATCGTCCACTGCCGCAGATCATAGGTTTTCGGGTCGAACATCATGGTGATTCGCGCATTGCCGAAAACCGACTTGTCGGAGAGCTGGATGGTGGTGAGGTCGTCTTCTTCCTTGACGCTCTTGACGCGGTTGCCCGAGAGGTCGATGCGGTCGTCGAGCAGCAGCTTCAGCGGCGTCTTCGATAGCGGATAAAGATCCGACGTGTTCAGTCTCTTGTTGAGGATGGCAACCGATCTGCCGTCGGAAATCACCCGGAAATTCGAAGCCCCGTCATAGTTGAAGCGGATCTTGCCCGGCCGTTCCAGGAAGAATTTGCCGCCGGTCTGCTCGCCCTTGGGGCCGAACTGGACGAATTCGCCGCTCATCGATTTGACCGCCGAGAAATGGTCGGCGATCTTTTGCGCCGCCGCAGGCACGGCCGCCTGCGCCGAGGCGAGCAGCTCGAATCCGGGCACCACGTTGAGCGCGGCGGCACCCGCGAACACCAGGCCGAGGCCAAGCAGCTGGCGGCGTGTCGGGGCAAAATCGCTCAGCGCTGAAAGATCGTTTTTCATATCGGTCACTCTCGTCTGATTCCTGATTTGATCGCTGTCGTGAACCCCCAGTTGGGCTGAAGTTTGGCGAGGCGATCGCTGCTCAGCCGGTTGAACGCGCCAGAAGGTTCGAAGTTGCCGCGAACTCTCCACTGTCAGAATTTGTCGTCCTCGGTCGGCACCAGGATTTCGCGTTTTCCGGCATGGTTGGCCGGACCGACAATGCCTTCCTTTTCCATCTTCTCGATGATCGAGGCGGCACGATTGTAGCCGATGCCCAGACGCCGCTGGATGTAGCTGGTCGAGGCCTTGCCGTCGCGCAGCACCACCGACACCGCCTGATCGTAGGGATCATCGGAATCCTCGAAATTGCCACCGCCTCCGCCGCCGGAACCGCCCTTGCCGGACGGCTCGTCGTCGTCCTCGCCGTCATCTTCGGTGATGGCGTCGAGATATTCCGGCACGCCCTGCAGCTTCAGGTGCCCGACGATCTTCTCGACCTCGTCATCGGAGACGAACGGCCCGTGCACGCGCTGGATGCGGCCGCCGCCGGCCATGTAGAGCATGTCGCCCATGCCGAGCAGCTGCTCGGCGCCCTGCTCTCCCAAAATTGTGCGGCTGTCGATCTTCGACGTCACCTGGAAGGAGATGCGGGTCGGGAAATTGGCCTTGATGGTGCCGGTGATGACGTCGACCGAGGGACGTTGCGTCGCCATGATCACATGGATGCCCGCGGCGCGCGCCATCTGCGCCAGGCGCTGGACGGCGCCTTCGATGTCCTTGCCGGCGACCATCATCAGGTCGGCCATTTCATCGATGATGACGACGATGTAAGGCATTGGCTCGAGATCGAGATTCTCGGTCTCGTAGATCGCCTCGCCGGTCTGGCGGTCGAATCCGGTCTGCACGGTGCGCGAGATCTTTTCGCCCTTCTTCTCGGCCTGCTGCACGCGCGCGTTGAAACCATCGATGTTGCGCACGCCGACCTTGGACATCTTTCGGTAGCGGTCCTCCATCTCGCGCACGGTCCATTTCAGCGCCACCACCGCCTTCTTCGGGTCGGTCACGACCGGCGTCAAAAGATGCGGAATGCCGTCATAGACGGAGAGTTCGAGCATCTTCGGGTCGATCATGATCAGCCGGCATTCCTGCGGGGTGAGCCGGTAGAGCAGCGAGAGGATCATGGTGTTGATGGCGACCGACTTGCCCGAACCGGTGGTGCCGGCGACCAGCACGTGCGGCATCTTGGCGATGTCGACGATGACCGCCTCGCCATTGATGGTCTTGCCCAGCGCCAGCGCCAGCTTGGCCTTGGTGGTCTCGAAGTCGCGGCTGGCCATGATCTCCCTGAGATAAACGGTCTCGCGCTTGGCGTTTGGCAGTTCGATGCCGATGGCATTGCGGCCCGGTACGACGGCGACGCGGCAGGCAATCGCGCTCATTGAGCGTGCGATGTCGTCGGAGAGGCCGATCACCCGCGACGACTTGATGCCCGGCGCCGGTTCGAGCTCGTAGAGGGTGACCACCGGACCCGGGCGAACGGCAATGATTTCGCCCTTGACGCCGAAATCCTCCAGCACGCCTTCGAGCAGGCGCGCGTTCTGTTCCAGCGCGTCCTTGGAAAGACTTGGGTCGCGCGCGACATTCTTCGGTTCGGACAGGAAATGCAGCGACGGCATTTCGAACATGTCCGAGCCGATCAGCGAGGTCTGCGCCTCGCGCTGGACGCGGGCGCCCGGCACGGGTCGCGCTGCGGGCGCCTCGACCCGGGTGGCGGCATCGGAACGGAACTGCTGGACCTTGGCCGTCGGGGCACGTCGCTGGGCGACCGGCTCGTCGTCAAAATCCATGTCCTCGTCGCCGCGGCCGAAGACATCGTCGTCGGCCGGATCGACGGAAACACCGCGGTCGTTGACCATGGCGGCGAAGAATTCCGGCTCGACCCGGGCGCGGCCGTCCTGGCTCATGCGGGATTCGGCGAATTCGGCCGACTCGACTCGTTCGGCGGCACGGCGCCAGGCGCTGGCGGGCGGCTCCATCTCCGGTTCGAACTCGTCCCGCTCCTGCCTGCGGCGCACAGCGCGACGATGCATCCAAGCGCGGAACGAAAGCCACCAATGGGTGATCGCGCCGAGCGCCAGTATGCCCTCGTCGCCCTCGTCCTCGTCATTGTCGAACAGAAGCTCGTCCTCGCGCGGATCCGCGGCGGCCGGTTCTTCCATCACGGCGAAGCCGTTCTTGCGCCCGATCAGCGCCGCGCCATAGGCGAACAGCCAGAGCGCGGGTGCCGCCAGCAATATGGCGAGCACGCTGGCGATCAGCCCGGTCGGATATCCGCCGATGAGGACGCCGGGAATCTTGAGCACCATGTCACCGAAGACGCCGCCGAGGCCGGTGGGCAGCGGCCAGGTCTTGGGCGGAACGATGCAGCCCGCGATCGCGGCGGCGAGCAGCGCGAAACCGAACCAGAACAGCCCGCGCTTGGGCAGCCTGTCGACGCCGCGCGCGGAAAACAGGAGATAGCCCCAGATGACGGCAGGAACCAGCGCGGCGACCGCGGCAAGGCCGAAGAACTGCATGGCGAGGTCGGAGAAGACGGCGCCGGCATAACCCATGGCGTTGGTGACGATGTTGGCGGTGGCGTGCGAGAAGCTCGGGTCGGCGACGTTCCAGGTCGCGAGGCTTGCTACGGCGAAGACGGTGAACGCGAACAGGCCGGCACCGACCAGACGGCCGACCTGGCGCCGCGCGAATGCCTGGATGCCGTGCCCCGTATCGGTCAGCGCGAGCGGTGCTGAAGCCCCTGAACGCATGCTCTTCCCCGTCAGTGATTGCCTGGCCCGAGCGCATGACGCACTCCGGCAGATTCGGATGCCAGACTAGGCGTGGGAAGGTTAAGGGCGCATTAACTATAAGGCTGCGGCGACCGTCCTTTTGACATCAATACCTCCAGTGTCCGCACCACATGAAAATGGCGGGCGCCCTGGCCCGCCATCCATTCGTCGGGTCGGGTCGCGTGTTACTAATTGGCGCCGCCGAGCATCTTCACATTGGCGCAGAACTCGGCGTGCGGCTTGCTCATCGCCGCATCCTGGCATTCCTTCATCATGGCCTCCTGCTTCTCCTTCGGCATGGCCATGAAAGCTGTCTTGAATTCCGCCATCGGCTTCATGGTTTTCATGCTGGAATCGGTGAAGAACGGCGCCATGTTGTCCGGCTCGTCCACTGCGCCGGCAAATGCAAAGCCGCTGACCATGGAAAGCGCGAGTGCCCCGAGGCAGATATTCTTGAGGTTCATGAGAAAATTCCTTCCCTGTGTTTCAAAACGCGAGCGTCAGAACGACGGTCGCCTCCACAGTTCGGAGACTGGCTGGTCGATGTTTCCTCGAAAATCTGCTTCACGCGAACGTGGATTGCGCGAAGTTGATCTTCACCAGAAGGAATTACCAAAAAAAGAGGCCCGGAGCGATCCGGGCCTCAAGGCGTGAGGTCCTTGTGGGAGCGTCACGACGGGATGCTTTTCAAACAATTCCAGGAAAAGTGCTTTCGCGGTTTTCCGTCCGGAATTGCATGGAGATAAGGGACCGGCGGGAGGAGGTTTCCGCCGGCCCCTTGGCAAGGATGCCTTACGGCACCACTTCGCCATGCTGGGAGATGTCGAGGCCTTCGACCTCTTCCTGGGTCGACGGACGCAGGCCGACCAGCGCCTTGACGACGTAGAGGATGACGAAGGTGGCGACCGCCGTCCAGATAATGGTGACGGCGACACCGTAGATCTGCTTGCCAAGCGAAGCGCCCGACGAGAGGCTGTTTATCGCCGGGTCGGCAAGCACGCCGGTCAGCAGGGCGCCGACCACGCCGCCGACGCCATGCACGCCGAAGGCATCGAGCGAGTCGTCATAGCCGAACATGTGCTTCACCTTGACCGCCGAGAGGTAGCAGACGACGCCAGCCACGATACCGACGATGAAGGCGCCGGTCTGGTTGACGAAACCGGAAGCCGGCGTCACCGCGACGAGGCCGGCGACGGCGCCCGAGATGATGCCGAGCACGGAAGGCTTCTTGGCGATGATCCATTCGGCGAACATCCAGGCCAATGCCGCAGCGGCGGTGGCAACCTGGGTGTTGAGCATGGCGGCACCGGCAAGGCCGTCGGCCGCCAGTTCCGAACCGGCGTTGAAGCCGAACCAGCCGACCCACAGCAGCGATGCGCCGATGACCGAATAGACCAGGTTATGCGGCGCCATGTTGGTGGTGCCATAGCCTTCGCGCTTGCCGAGCACCAGCGCGCAGACGAGGCCCGCGACACCGGCATTGATGTGGACTACCGTGCCGCCGGCGAAGTCGAGAACGCCAGCCGTACCGAGGAAGCCGCCACCCCAGACCCAATGCGCGATCGGCACGTAGACGATCAGCAGCCACAGCGCCATAAAGATCAGCAGTGCCGAGAACTTGAAGCGCTCGGCGAAGGCGCCGGCAATCAGCGCCGGCGTGATGATGGCGAACGTCATCTGGAACATCGAGAAGACGAATTCAGGGATATTGGCCACACCCGGCAGCCACAGGCTGGCCGTGGTGATGCCGTGGTGGAAGAATTTCGAAGTGCCGCCGAGATAGGCATTCATGCCGCCGCCGTCGGAAAAGGCCAGCGAATAGCCGAACATGAACCAAAGCACCGTCACCAGGCAGGTGATGGCGAAGCTCTGCATGATGGTGGCGAGCACGTTCTTCTTGCGCACCATGCCGCCGTAAAACAGCGCCAGGCCCGGGATGGTCATCATCAGCACTAGCGCCGTCGAGGTCAGCATCCAGGCGGTGTTGCCGGTATCGAGCACCGGGGCCGGAGTGGCGGCCGGCGCGGCAGCCGCGGCAGCGGGTGCGGCTTCCTGCGCGAAGGCGGCGACGCTGCCCAACGCTGCAAGAGCGAGCGAGCCCAGCAGGGCCGCCCTTCCCGTCGTCTTCAAGGTGGAAGGAATATTCATTGAACTCTCCATTGGAATACGTGTTCGCCGCTCAGAGCGCGTCGCTGTCTGTTTCGCCGGTACGGATGCGCACCGCCTGGTCGATGCCGAAGACGAAGATCTTGCCGTCGCCGATCTGGCCGGTCTTGGCCGCGGCGGTGATGGCTTCGACGGCCTTGTCGACCATGTCTGCCGCGACCGCGACTTCGATCTTGATCTTCGGCAGGAAGGAGACCGCGTATTCCGCCCCGCGATAGATTTCAGTATGTCCCTTCTGACGCCCGTAGCCTTTGACTTCGGTGACGGTCAGGCCCTGGATGCCGACGGCGGTAAGCGCTTCGCGTACCTCGTCCAGCTTGAACGGCTTGATGATTGCCATCACGATTTTCATAAGGTTTCACCCTTTGCTGTTGCGGATCCCCGCGTTTGCACATCTTCACCGATCCCAAAGAGCCGGAGAGTGCTCCCAAGGATTCAAGCTCCGTGCCAACTGCCGAAGCAGGGTGTTAAGCCGTTGTAAACAAATGGATTGGAGCGGCCGGGGCCGGCAGGTGCCTGCGTGTGCGGCGCACCATCCGATTAAAAAATAGGCATTTTTGCGAAATTGCCTATTTTGCCGGCTTTGGGCGTGACTACAAAATATGGAACCGGCTTTCGGAAAGAATCTTGCTCAAACAAGACTCGCGATGCTCAACGCTTGAGCCGGATCAACCCCTCCTGGGCCATCGAGGCGATCAGCGTGCCGTCACGGGCATAGAGCGTGCCGCGGCTGAAACCGCGCGATCCCGAGCTCGAGGGACTGTCCTGCGCGTAGAGCAGCCAGCCGTCGAGCGAATGCGGCCGGTGGAACCACATCGAATGGTCGAGGCTGGCGGCCTGGATGTCGGGATCGAACAGGCCGCGCCCATGCGCGAAGGTCGAGGTGTCGAGCAGCGTCATGTCGGAGAGATAGGCGAGCAGCACCGACTGCAGCGCGCGATCGTCGGGAACCGGGCCGGCAAGGCGGATCCAGACATTCTGCCGGGGCGGCAGCTTGTCGCGGCTTTCATAGTGCTGGAGATTGACGGGCCGCAATTCCAGCGGCCGCTCGCGCGCCCAGAAGCGGCGCACCGCCTCCGGCACCCGGTCGGCGGTTTCGAGTAGCTCGCGCTGCGTCCTCAGACCTTCCGGCGGCGGCACGTCGTCGGGCAGCGCGAACTGGTGCTCGAGCCCCTTCTCGTCGACCTGGAACGAAGCCTCCAGCGAAAAGATCGCCTGTCCGTGCTGGATCGCCAGCACGCGCCGCGTGGTGAAGGAACCGCCGTCGCGGATGCGGTCGACCTCGTAGATGATCGGCACCTTGATGTCGCCCGGCCGCATGAAATAGCCATGCAGCGAATGTACGAAACGGTCCGGCTCGACCGTTCGCTGCGCCGCCACCAGCGCCTGCGCGATCGTCTGGCCGCCGAACACGCGCTGCCATTCCACCTGGGGGCTGCGACCACGATACAGATTGTGTTCCAGCATCTCGAGGTCGAGAATGCGCAGGAGCTCGTCGATCGCCGCCGTCATGTTTTGTGACCTCGCCGCAAAATTGCTATGGCGGTTTCCGACAGGAAGAACGAGCCGTCAAGGGCGCAGGGCCCCGGTCGGCGCGCAAGGAGCCAGGACAATGGAACGCAAGGCGGACGCCAAGACCAGATCCGGGCTCGATGTCCTCGTCGCCGGCGCCGGCTATGTCGGCCTGGCCGCCGCCGTCTCGCTGAAGCAGGCCCGACCGGGCCTTGCCGTGGCGCTGGTCGATGCGGCGCCCGCCGGTTCCTGGCAAAGGGATGGCCGCGCCTCGGCCATCGCCGCGGCCGCCTGCCGCATGCTCGACCAGCTCGGCGTCTGGGCCGAGATCGCGCCGCGGGCTCAGGCGATCACCGAGATGATCATCACCGATTCACGCAGCGCCGATCCGGTGCGCCCGGTCTTCCTGACCTTCGGCGGCGAGGTGGCGCCGGGCGAACCCTTCGCCCACATGGTCGCCAACAGGGCGTTGAACGGCGCCTTGCGGGCCAAGGCCGAAAGGCTCGGTGTCGACATCATCGAAGGCGTGGCGGTGCAAGGTTTTGAAACCAATGGCGCCGGCATCACGGTGCATCTGGCCGACGGCGCCACGTTGACGGCGCGGCTGCTGGTTGCCGCCGACGGTGTCAATTCGAAACTGCGCGACATGGCTGGCATCAAGACGGTCAAGTGGGAATACGGCCAGTCCGGCATCGTCTGCACCGTGGCGCATGAACGCCCGCACAATGGCCGCGCCGAAGAACATTTCCTTCCCGCCGGCCCCTTCGCCACGCTGCCGCTGAAACCCGACGAGGACGGCACCAACCGTTCGTCGATCGTCTGGGTCGAACGGTCGGAAGATGCGAAAACGCTCGTGGAAGGCGATGATCTCGTCTTCGAACATGAACTCGAACAGCGCTTCGGCCTCAAGCTTGGGGAAATCCGCGTCGCCGACAAGCCGCGCGCCTGGCCGCTCGGCCTGACCATCGCGCGCGCCTTCGTCGCGCCGCGCATCGCGCTTGCCGGCGATGCCGCCCATGGCATCCATCCGATCGCCGGACAGGGCCTCAATCTGGGCTTCAAGGATGTGGCCGCATTTGCCGAGGTGATCGTCGAAGCCGACCGGCTCGGCCAGGACATCGGCGCGCTCGACGTGCTGGAACGCTACCAGCAATGGCGCCGCTTCGACACGGTGCAGATGGGCATCACGACCGATGTGCTGAACCGGCTGTTTTCCAACGACATCACCCCGCTGCGCACCGTTCGCGACATCGGCCTCGGCCTCGTCGAACGCATGCCACGGCTGAAGGAGTTCTTCATCCGCCAGGCGTCGGGGCTTTCGGCCGGCACGCCGCGGCTATTGAAAGGCGAGGCGATCTGATCGCCTGTCGCGGGCTAGTTGACCTCGAAGCCGAGCTTCTGGCGCAAGCGCAATATCCTCTGGTCGGATATCTGCAGGCGCTGCTCGCCGCCCTGGGCGACGCGGTTCACCATCTGCAGCAGATCGTTTCGTTCCGCGACGTCGAGACGCTCGCGCAGGAACGGCGCCAGCTTGTCGATGACGACAGTGGCATCGTCGATCTGCGACGCCGCCCACTTGGCATAGATCACCGCCTCATCCGTCTTCTTCTTGTTGGCGATCTCGGAAATCACCGACCGGATGACAGCCTCGCGCTGCGGCAGGATAGGGCCATTCTCGGAGACGATAGATGCAATTAGCGTCGCGGCGGCCACTACCGGATCGTCGATCGCCGTCAGCGGCGAGAGTGCGGCCTGCTTGCGAAGCTTCTTGCGCCTGATGTTGCCTTGCACGCGCCCGACGACGTCGGCGACCTCGCGCGCGGCGTCGTTCATGGCCTTCATCCGGTACCACCACAACGCCGCCGCTCCGAGCACGCCAAGGACAGCAATCAGGAAAGGCATGTCCAAATCCCCCAAGGTCTTGAATGACGATAGGAGAACTCGTGGCTCGCTTCAACACGCAAGAGTTGAGCCCGGCAAAACGGGGACGTTCGCTCGACCGAACGTCCTCGGTTTCCAAGTGACCGCAACGCATGACGGGGATTATGACCCCGGCACGTTGTAGATCGCGCGCACCTCGATGGAACCGATTTCGCCCAGCGGAATCTCGCCGGCGATGTCCAGCGCCTCGTCGAGATCCTTCGCTTCGATCATGACGAACCCGAGCAACTGCTCTTTGGTTTCCGCGAACGGGCCGTCGGTGACAAGTCTCTTGCCCTTGCGTCTGCGGACGGTTTTCGAGGTTTTCACCGATTGCAGCGCCTGCGCGATAATCAGCATACCGCGTTGGTCCAATGACCGGTCATGGGCCATCGAATCGGCGTCGAGCTTGGCCAACCGCTCTGTCGTCATGGCATGGAGATCGTTCTCTTCGCCGTAGACCAGGCAAACATACTGCATGTCCATCTCCTTATCGTAACGAACCATAGGATGAGGCGATCAAGTTGTCAGCCGGGCCTTTGTCCGCCGCATGATCGAGGAAGCACACCCCGACCCCGATGATGGCGACCGCCACAAGCAGCCGGCCAAAGCCGGACGCCGGCTGCCGCAACAAGTCGATTTCTTGTCCACCTGCCTTGCGGCCGGTGCCTGTCCAGTGAGCAGAAAATAGATTGTTCATGTGAACCTCCATCCGCCACGAAATCCGTGGCCGCTCGCAGGACGGCCGAGGCAGATGGAATTCGACATTTTTGCACGCACATTTTTTCAGAAATGAAAAGCGAACGCCTCAGCCGGCACCTCGTCGAAAGAGCGCAGTGGCCTTCGCGTCTGCCCGCGCTATAGTTGACCGGACGCTGATCGACAGGCTTACCCAAATCAACCCAGGAGGACTCCATGGACCGCACCGCAAACGCCGTCTGGAAAGGCAATCTGAAAGAGGGCAAGGGCACGCTCGACACCCAGAGCGGAACCCTGAAAGGCACGCCCTATTCGTTCAAGGCGCGCTTCGAGGACGAAAGCGGCAAATCCGGCACCAATCCGGAAGAACTGATCGCCGCCGCGCACTCCGGCTGCTACGCCATGCAGCTCTCCCATTTCCTGGCCGAGAACGGCACGCCGGCGGAAGAACTCGACGCCAAGGCTGTGGTGACGCTGGTTCCAGGCACAGGCATCACCGGCAGCGCGATCACGCTGGTCGGCAAGGTGCCCGGCATCGATGCCGCGAAATTCAAGGAATTGGCCGAGAAGGCCAAGGCCGAATGCCCGGTCTCCCAGGCGCTCGGCGCGATCAAGGTTTCGCTCGACGCCAGGCTTGGCTGATGAGCCTGGTCTGAAATGAGAAACGCCGGCCCCAGGGCCGGCGTTTCTGCATCGGAGATTGGCGAAAGCGGTCGCGGCATCCAATCTCCCCCTCGTGGGGGCCCGTTGCGCAATATTGCGGGAGGCTTGTTGTGAGGATTGAGGGCGGCCATTTTCGTTGCTTTGGAGGCTTTT